>NZ_QKSU01000006.1:0-239678 GCF_003234665.1 Curtobacterium sp. MCLR17_059
CCGTCTCGCCGTAGGGCGGGGTGGGGGCGGGCTGGTCGGGGGCGCGGGCTGGGCTGGCTGCGCCGGGTCGTTCCGGGCGTCCCTGGTCGAATCGGGCGTACCTGGTCGTTCCGGGCGTACCTGGTCGAATCGGGCGTACATGGTCGGAAGTTCGCACCAGGTATGCCCGGATGCACCAGGCATCGCGGGCGTTCTGGGAAGGAACGGGCACGGGGTGCGCGGGCACGGGGTCGAGTCGGGCGTACCGGCTCGAGTCGGGCGTACCAGGTCGAATCGGGCGTACCTGGTCGATTCGGGCGTACCTGGTCGAATCGGGCGTACCTGGTCGAATCGGGCGTACCTGGTCGAATCGGGCGTACCTGGTCGAATCGGGCGTACCTGGTCGGAAGTTCGCACCAGGTATGCCCGGAAGCGCCAGGTATCGCGGGCGTTCTGGGAGGGAACGGGCGTACCGCTCAGCCGCCGAACTCAGCCGCCGAACTCAGCCGCCGAACTCAGCCCCCGGCGAAGGGCGGCATGACGTCGACGACCTCGACACCGTCGAGCGAGGTCGCCCGGTCGCGCGTGGTCACGCCGTCGACCAGGTACGAGCAGCGCTCCTGCAGCGCACTCCATCGCGCAGGGTCCACGACGTCGATCGCGCCGAGGGCGGCCTCGATGGTGGGGCCCGACGTGGTCAGCGAGTCGACGCCCACGGCAGCGCGGGCAGCGGCGAAGAACCGGATCGTGGTCATGCCTCAGCCGCCGATCGCGCTCATGCCGCGCGTCGGGTGCACGAGCTCGTCGCTGTCGTCACCGTGGTCGCGCGGCTTCGCCCACATCGCGAGCCGCCAGAGCTCGGCGACCTGGTCGTCGTCCGCCCCGGAGCGCATCGGCCCCAGCACGTCGGTCTCCTCGTCGGAGAAAAGGCAGCTGCGCACGTGCCCGTCGGCGGTCAGCCGCGTGCGGGTGCAGTCGGCGCAGAACGACTCGGTGATGCTCGCGATGATCCCGACGGTGCCGAGCGGCTGCCCGGTGACGGCGTCGTGCACGCGGTACCGCTCGGCCGGGGCGCCGTCGCGCGGGGCGTCGTCCGGCGTGAGCACGAACGACGTCGCCAGCAGCGCGCGGGTCTCGGCGGCGGTGATCATCTCGGTGCGGTCCCAGGCGTGGTCGGGGTCGAGGGGCATCTGCTCGATGAACCGCAGCTCGTAGCCACGCTCCAGGCACCAGCGGAGGAGTTCCGGGGCGGCCTCGTCGTTGATGCCGCGCAGCAGCACCGCGTTCACCTTGATGTCGAGTCCGGCGTCGTGCGCGGCCGACAGCCCGGCGATCACCTTGTCGAGGAACGGTCGGCGGGTCACGGTGGTGAAGACGTCGGGGTCGACGGTGTCGAGCGACACGTTCACGCGCCGCAGCCCGGCGTCGTACAGGCCCTGGGCGCGGTGCGCGAGGCCGATCGCGTTCGTGGTGAGCGACAGCTCCGGGGCGTCGGGCAGCGCGGCGCACCGGGCGATCACGTCGACCAGGTCGTGCCGGAGCATCGGCTCCCCGCCGGTGAACCGGACCTTGCGGACGCCGAACCGCGACGAGCCGATCCGGACCAGCCGCTCGATCTCGGTCGCCGTCATCAGGGCCTCGTCGGGGGCGAACGGCAGCCCGGCCGCGGGCATGCAGTACGTGCAGCGGAGGTTGCAGCGCTCGGTCAGCGACACCCGCAGGTCGACGGCGCGACGCCCGAAGCGGTCGACGAGCCCGGCGGGAGCCGGGTCCACGGAGCCGGTCGTGCCGAGCAGGATCGCGGGTGCCATGGTCGTCAGCGTACGTGTTCCACGCGCCGGAACGTCAGCCGCTCCCACCACCGTCGCCACTGCGACCGCTCCGTGCGCAGCAGCGTGACGACCACGATGACCGCCACGGCCGCGAGCAACCACCACCGGTAGGCGTCCGCCGACGGCCACACCCCGCGCAGGGCGATGGCGAGTCCGATCGACAACCACTCCCACCGCCCGGACAGCACCACGAACGGGATGAGCAGCAGCGCGTACCAGGGGTAGCGCGGTGTCACGGCGAGGAACGTCACGCCGATCATCAGGACCTCGCCGGACCACGGCCGCGCCGGGTCGGACAACCGCCACGCCACGAACGCCGCCAGCAGCACCAGGAGCCCCACCACCAGGGTCGCCGCGTCGCCCTTGACCACGAGCGACACCAGCGCGAAGCGGGAGCCGTCCTCGTAGCCCTCCTCGCTCAGGTAGCCGGGCAGGTACCCGAGCACGTCGAGCCCGGTCGTCAGCACGTAGGGCACGTAGAGCAGCCCGAACACGGCGATGCCGATCGGGATCGCCCACCATGCCCGCCCGCGGCCGAGCAACGGTGGGTACACGATCGCCGGGATGAGCTTCGTCGCGGTCGCGGCCCCGAGCGCGATCCCGCCCCAGATCGGCCGGCCGAACGCGACGAGCACGACCCCGGCCGTGGCGAGGGCGGCGCCGACGACGTCGACGTGCGAGTTGGTGACCGCCTCGGACGCGACGAGCGGCGACCAGGCCCAGAGCGCCGCCCACCAGGTCGGACGGCCGATGCGGCGGAGCACCAGGACGAGCCCGACGGTCACACCCAGCGACACGAGCAGCCCGGCGACCTGGAACGGCAGGTACTGCGCGGTCGCCGGCACGAAGAACCGCACCGCGGCGAACCACAGCTGCGCCATCGGCGGGTAGATCGTCGTGACGTCCGGCCGGTTGATCGCGGTGCAGTGCCCGTCCGCGCCGTCGCCGAGCCCGCGGAACCGGGGCTTCAGCGGATCGCACGTGCCGTCGACCTTGTCGGGGAACAACCAGTCGGGTCGGAGACCGGACAGTGCCGCGGACTGGGGGGTGTGCGCGTACGGTGAGACACCGGCATGCTGGACGATGCCGTCCCACGCGTACCGAGCGGAGTCGGTGCTCGTGTTGGGCGGGCCGACCAGCGCGGCGATGCCGATCACCACCGCTCCGCCGATGACCATGGTGGTCATCCACCGGACGGGCACGAAACGCACCGCGAGCACGGCGATCACGAAGACGGTCCAAGCGATCAGCGTCCACGCAACGAATGCAGAACGATGGCCCGATCGGAGGAACCCCAGATGCGTGACGCCGACGGCGATGACGCCCGACAGGGCGAGTACTCCCACGACGGCCAGCACCGTGCCGATCCGGGCGGCGGTGCCGTCGGCCAGGGACGGTCGGAAGGCACGCAGTCGGTCGCTCATGGTCCGTCGAGGCTATCCGGCCTCCAGCGCCTGCTGCACGACGGACGAGCAGCTCTGGCGTCCCCCAACCGCAACGCCCGCTCGGCCGTGGTGCTCGGGCGCCTGCTCGGCATCGCGTTCCTGATCTGCTTCGGTACCGGGATCTACAGCCACCTGCTGCAGGAACCGCTCGGCTGGATGCGGTTCCCGACCCGTCCGACACAGCTGTACCAGTTCACGCAGGGCCTGCACATCACGACCGGCATCGCGATCATCCCGCTGCTGCTCGCGAAGCTCAACACCGTCATGCCCGCCCTGGTGCAGGTGCCGCCGGTGCGCGGCGTGCTGCACCTGCTCGAGCGGCTGTCGATCGCGGTGCTCGTGTCCGCGTCGATCATCCAGGTCGTCACCGGCCTGCTCAACACGTACCAGTGGTACCCGTGGCCGTTCCCGTTCCGCCAGGTGCACAACGCGATGGCCTACGTGATCATCGGGTCGCTGGCCATCCACATCGCCGCCAAGCTGCCGGTCATCGCCCGCTACTGGCGGAAGCGCGACTCCTACGACGCGCACGGCCGGTTCATCGCGGACCCCGCGTCCGGCAGTGAGCTGCTTCCTCCTGGCCTGGAGGCCCGTGGTGCGTCCGCCCCGCACGCTGCGGTCGCCGAGACCGCCGGGTCCACCGCCCCCGGCCTGCTGGGCCGCGTGTTCCGCTGGATCGACGGCGTCGACGCCGCCCCCGGCGGCGCCGAGCCCCGTCCCACCGGACCCGACACGGCCCCGGAGGCCCGCGCGGTGTCCGAGGAGCCGAGTCCCGCCCAGCCGACGGCCGACGTGCCGGAGGCGAGCCGGGCCTCCAGGCCGACGCCGGAAGCAGCCACCGGACGACGCCAGCGCATCGCCCGACGCGGGTTCTTCGCCGGCGTGACGGCGGCGACCGTCGGTGTCGTCGCGCTCACGGCGGGGCAGTCCTCGAAGCTCGCGGAACCGTTCAACGTGTTCGGCACCCGCGGTCGCGGCATCGGCGCGAACGGGCTGCCGGTCAACCGGACCGCGCGGGCGGCCGGCGTCCTCGCGACCGCGACCGCCGCCGACTGGACGCTCACCGTCGTCGGCCACGACGTGAGCCGGACGTTCGTCCGGGCGGAACTCGTCGCGCTCGGCACCGCGCAGGTCGACCTGCCGATCTCGTGCGTCGAGGGGTGGAGTCAGATGGCGACCTGGAAGGGCGTGCGGATGCGCGACCTGCTCGACGCCGTGCAGGCGCCGCAGGGGTCGCACGTGCGCGTGACGAGCCTGGAGCGGCACGGCGGCTACCGGATCATGGACATGGGACCGGAGTACGCCGAGGACCCGACGACCCTCGTCGCCCTCGAGCTGAACGGTGCGACGCTCGACCTGGACCACGGGTTTCCGGCGCGGATCATCGCTCCCGGGCGGCCCGGTGTGCTGCAGACCAAGTGGATCGAGAAGATCGAGGTGCTCCGGTGAAGGCCGCGCGGATCGTGCTCGTGGTGATCGGTGTGCTGGTCATCGCGTTCGGGGCGTACGTGCTCGTGACGTCCGTCAAGCCGAACCGCATCGGCGGGCTCGGGGTCTGGCTGCTCGCGGCGGTGGTGCTGCACGACGCGGTCCTGTCCCCGTTCGTGGTCGGTGCCGGGCTGCTGCTGCGTCGGGCCGGACGCTCGCTGCGGGCCTGGGTGCTCGTCGTCGTGCAGGCGGCGATCGTGCTCGGCAGCGTGCTCGCCCTGGTGGTGCTGCCGGAGATCGCTGCCAAGGACCACGGGCAGAAGAACCCCACCGTGCTGCCGTTCGACTACGGCACGCGGCTGCTGCTCGTCGAGGGGGCGCTGCTCGTCGTCGTGGTGGTCGTGCTCGTCATCGGGGTGGTGCGGTCGCGTCGGACTGGCGGTTCGTCGGGTTCGGCGGGCTCGTCCGGTTCGTCCGGTTCGTCCGCGGTGCGCACCACTGGTTAAAGAGACAACCTTTCGGTATGATCAGGTCATGACCGACGAGACCCCGTGGCTCACCCGCGAGCAGCTGCGCGCGTGGATGAAGCTCGTCGCGGTCATGGAACTCCTGCCGGCGGCGCTCGACCAGCAGCTGCAGCGCGACGCCGACCTGACGCACTTCGACTACATGGTCATCGCGATGCTCTCCGAGACCGACACCCGGACCCTGCGGATGTCGGCGCTCGCCTCGGCCACGAACGCCTCGTTGCCGCGGCTGTCGCACGTGGTGTCCCGCCTCGAGAAGCGCGGGCTCGTGACGCGGTGCCCGTCGACCTCCGACCGCCGTGCCACCGACGTCCGCCTGACCGACACCGGCTACGCAGCCATCGTCGACGCTGCCCCGGACCACGTCCGCACCGCCCGCCGGGTGGTCATCGACGCGCTCTCCGACGAGCAGGTCGCGCAGCTCGACGGCATCGCGGCATCGCTCCTGACACGGCTGGACCCCGAGGGGCGGTTCGCGGCGCTGACCTACCCGCGCGAGGACGACGACACCGCGATCTGCGAGCAGCGGCTGACGGGTGCGGCGACGGACTGAGGCCGCCTGGCCTCCGCGTCCCTGCAATAGGCTCGCCGCATGACCGACCCCGCCGCGCCGTCCGACACGTACTCCTACCTCGGACCCGCCGGCACCTTCACCGAGGCGGCCCTCAAGCTCGTCGAGGCCGCCGCCGGCAAGCCCTGGCGGAGCGTCAACAACGTCGGTGAGGCCCTGGACGACGTCATGTCCGGTCGGTCGATCGGGGCCGTCATCGCGATCGAGAACAGCGTCGACGGCGGGGTCAGCGCCACGCAGGACGCCCTGGCCCGGATCCCCGGCGTGCGGATCGTGGGGGAGTACCTGGTCCCCGTCGACTTCGTGCTCGTCGCCCGGCCCGGCACGACGCTGGACGACGTCCGCACCGTGAACGCACACCCCGTCGCCTACGCGCAGACCCACAACTGGCTCGAGGCGAACCTGCCCGGCCACGGCCACATCCCGGCGTCGTCGAACGTCGCTGCGGCCCTCGCCCTGCTCGAGGCGAACCCCACCGCCGACGCTGCCGTCGCGCCGCCCGGCATCACCGACCACCACGACGTCGTCGTGCTCGCGTCGTCCATCGGGGACAACGCCTCGGCGGTCACCCGGTTCGTACTCGTGTCGAAGACCCTCGCGCTGCCCGAGCCGACCGGTGCCGACAAGACCAGCGTCATCGTCGAGCTGCCCGCCGACCACCCGGGCGCCCTGGTCGACATGCTCGAGCAGTTCGCGACGCGGGGCATCAACATGGGGCTGCTGTCGTCACGCCCGATCGGTGACGAGCTCGGCCGCTACCGGTTCGTCATCGACCTCGACGGGCACGTGCGCGACGAGCGGGTCGCGGACGCGCTGCTCGGCCTGCGCCGGTTCAGCCCGCGCGTGACGTTCCTCGGGTCGTACCCGCGTGCCGACGGCGCCCGCCCCGAGGTGCCCGCGCGCTACTCGGACGCCGCATTCGTCGAGGCGCGGGACTGGTTGCGCGCGATCGTGTCGGGCGAGCCCGGGGCGCGGTAGCGGCGCACCGCGGCCCGAGCGACAGCGTCAGGCTCAGGGCACCTGGCGCGAGCCGTGGCGGTCGTCCGCCGGGTCGGGCACGCGCACCGAGAGCCCCATCGGGTCGATGCGCGAACGGAAGGCGATGACCTCGCCCACCGGGTCGCCGTCGATCTCGAACTCGTCGGGCCGCTCGAGCCGCGCCGTGAACTCCTGCCCGCGCAGGTAGCGCAGGGGTCGTTCCTCGCGCGACTTCGAGACGATCTTCTTGCCGACCGCGGTCTTGCCCAGGTTCGACCGGCGGAACGCCCGCAGGATCCCGTTCTCCCAGAACACCCGGGCACCGATCCGCACCCAGCCGAAGAACCCGCGGGGGCGCATCACGGCGATGTCGAACACGCCGTCGTCGATCTCGGCGTCGGGCAGCAGGATCGCGCCGGCCTGCAGCATGCCGCAGTTGCCGACGATGAGCGAGTGTGCCCGGAGCGAGTGGTTGCCGTCGTCGTCGAGTTGGTAGCGGAACTCGAACGCGTTGGCGTCGCGCACCGAGCGGAACAGCGAGTCGACGTAGGCGAGCCAGCCGACCTTCTTCTTCAGCTCGGGGCGGGTGTTCACGAGCATCCGGGCGTCGAGCCCGAGGCCCGCCATCACCAGGAAGCCGAAGCGTTCGCGCTCGCCGCCGGGGCGCTCGACCTTGAGCATGCCGAAGTCGATCTTGCGGTCGTCGCCGTGGAAGATCGTCCGGACGCTCGCGGCGAGGTCGTCGAGGGGGAGCTTCATGTTGCGCGCGAGCAGGTTGCCGGTGCCGCTCGGCAGCAGCGCCAGGGTCGAACCGGCCTCGTGCACGACCTCGGCGACCGCACGGACCGTGCCGTCACCACCGGCCGCCGCGACGACGTCGGCACCGGCCTCGATCGCTTCGCGGGCCATGCCGCCGCCCGGGTCTTCTTCCGAGGTCTCGAACCACAGGGTCTCGGCCCAGCCCGCCTGCTGCTGGTGTTCCTGCACCGTGCGCTTGAGGGTCGGCAGGTGGACCTTGACCGGGTTGTAGACCACCGCGGCCGTCCGCTGCTCGGTGGGGAGGGCGTCCTGGTCCGCGGGCGCGGTCTCCGAAGGGCTCGACATACGTCCACGCTACCGATCGAGGCTGCGTGCGGTTGCCCCCGTCTAGGATGGGGCGGTGATCGATCCACAGCTGCTTCGCGACAACCCGGACGTCATCAAGGCTTCACAGCAGGCGCGTGGTGCCTCCGTGGCCGTCGTCGACGAAGCCGTCGCCGCCGATTCTGCCCGCCGCAGTGCGATCACCTCGTTCGAGTCGCTCCGCGCCGAGCAGAACGCCTTCGGCAAGACCGTCGCCAAGGCCCCGAAGGACGAGAAGGCCGCGCTCGTGCAGCAGGCCCAGGCCCTCGCCGCCAAGGTGAAGGAGGCGCAGGCCACCGTCACCGCGGCCGAGGACACCTTCAACACCGTCGTCCGCGGCATCCCGAACGTCGTGCTCCCCGGTGTGCCCGAGGGCGGCGAGGACGACTTCGTCACGCTCCGCACCGTCGGCACCAAGCCCGAGTTCGACTTCGAGCCGAAGGACCACGCCGACCTCGGCGAGCACCTCGGCATCATCGACATCCCCCGCGGCGTGAAGGTCTCCGGCTCGCGCTTCTACTTCCTGCGCGGCATGGGCGCCCGGCTCGAGATCGCGCTGATGTCGCTCGGCCTCGACCGTGCGATCGCCGCCGGCTTCGAGCCGCTCATCACCCCGACGCTCGTCCGCCCCGAGACGATGGCCGGCACCGGGTTCCTCGGCGAGCACGCGGCCGAGGTCTACCGGCTCGAAGCCGACGACCTGTACCTGACCGGCACGAGCGAGGTCGCCCTCGCCGGGTTCCACGCCGACGAGATCCTGCCGCTCGAGGAAGGACAGGCACACCGCTACGCCGGCTGGTCGACCTGCTACCGCCGCGAGGCCGGTTCGGCGGGCAAGGACAACCGCGGCATCCTCCGCGTGCACCAGTTCAACAAGCTCGAGATGTTCGCCTACGTCCACCCGGACCAGGCCGAGGCCGAGCACGAGCGCCTCGTCGCCCACCAGGAGCAGATGCTCCAGGACCTCGGGCTCCACTACCGCGTGATCGACGTCGCCGCAGGCGACCTCGGCACGAGCGCGGCGAAGAAGTACGACATCGAGGCGTGGGTCCCGACGCAGGGCACGTTCCGCGAGCTCACCTCGACGTCGAACTGCACGACGTTCCAGGCCCGCCGTCTCGACATCCGGTACCGCACCGAGAGCGGCAAGACCGCCCCGGTCGCCACCCTGAACGGCACCCTCGCCACCACCCGCTGGATCGTCGCGATCCTCGAGACGCACCAGCAGGCCGACGGTTCCGTCGTCGTGCCGGAGGTCCTGCGCCCCTACCTCGGTGGCGTCGAGGTGATCGAGCCCCGATGAGCACCCAGGGACGGTTCGTGGACGGCACCGAGCAGGGCGCGGGTACCGACGCGCCCGCCCGCACCAAGCGCTGGCTGGTCGCGCTCGACATCGACGGCACCACCATGCGTGAGGACGGTGTCATCACGCAGGCGGTGGTCGCCGCCGTGCGCGACGCCGAGGCCGCCGGGCACGAGGTCATGCTCTCGACCGGCCGCAGCGAGGGCATGACCGTGCCCCTGCTCGAGACCCTCGGCATCCGGCCGAAGTACCTGGTGTGCGCGAACGGTGCGCTCATCCTGGCCCGCCGCGCGGACGGCTCCTACGTGCGCGAACACGTCGAGCGGTTCGACCCGTCCGAGGTGCTGCAGACCATCCACGGAGCGCTCGAGAACGCGGCGTTCGGCGTCGAGGACGAGACCGGTCACTTCCTGCTGTCCGGCAACTTCCCCGACGACACGATGACCGTCGAGGGCGAGCACGTGCCGTTCGAGCAGCTGCTCGGCGTCGAGGCCACCCGCGTCGTCGTCATCTCGCCCGGCCACGACACCGAGGACTTCCTGCAGATCGTCGAGCAGATGGGCCTGCACAAGGTCTCGTACTCCGTCGGCTGGACATCGTGGCTCGACATCGCTCCCGAGGGCGTGACGAAGGCCACCGCGATGGAGCGCGTCCGCGAGTGGCTCGACATCCCGCGTTCCCGGGTCTTCGCCGCGGGCGACGGCCGCAACGACATCGACATGCTCCGCTGGGCCTCGACCTCCGGTCGCGGCGTCGTCATGGGCCAGGCCCCCGACGACGTCGTCGACGCCGGCAACGAGCTCACCGGCGGCATCACCGACGACGGCCTGGCAGCGGCGCTCGACTCCCTGCCCCGTTAGTCCGCGCTCGCGCGCACCCCTGCCTGGAGGCCCGGGTAGACTTCCCGGGACGCGATCACGTCTCGCCACGTGGTCGCGTCACTGGAGGGTTGTCCGAGCGGCCGATGGAGCCTGTCTTGAAAACAGGTGGGCAGAGATGTCTCGTGGGTTCGAATCCCACACCCTCCGCAACTACCGAGGTCCGTTGATCCGCAGCAGCAAGCGGATCTAGCGGGCCTCGTCTTCGTTCCGGGCAACCTCTGCCCACATTCTGCCCACAACCGTCTGCGCGAGCCCGTCATCGAGGCGGCCTGCAACGATGTCCAGGTCGTCTTCGAACAGGTCGGCGTACACGTCGAGTGTCATCGCTGCGGAAGCGTGGCCGAGCATCCGCTGCACGGCCTTCACGTTCGCGCCGGCGCTGACGGCGAGGCTCGCGGCTGTGTGCCGGAGGCCATGCGGCGTCGTCGAGGGGATGCCCGCCTTCCGCACCGCCGCCGGGAACCACCCGTGGTCGTTGTGCCATCGACGCTCGTGCGTGCCGTTCTTCGTCGCGAACACGAGCTCGTCGTCGCTCTTCCCGGCGCAGCGCTCTCGGAGCGCCGCAGCCAGCAGGGCAGGGAAGGGCACGGAGCGCCGCTTGTGCGTCTTCGGCGTCCCGACCGTGATGACGTTCGCGATCTCGACCGCGTTCACCGTCACGTTGAGCCGCCGGCGCGCGAAGTCGACGTCCTTCACCCGGAGCCCGACTGCCTCTCCCCAGCGCAGGCCGGTGTACGCGAGCACCAGGACGAGCGTCGCCCGGTCACCTGCAGCGAGCGCGAGGTCAGACACCTGCTCATGCGTCAGGTAGACGTGCTCCTTGCGCTTCTTCCTCGGCAGGTTCACGTCGCGCGCTGGGTTGCTCAGGATCCGCCGATCCTTCACCGCGGTGTCCAGGATGCTCGCGAGCACCCCGTAGTTGCGGATCACCGTCGTCGCGCTCGCCGAGTTCATCGACGTCACCCACGTCTGCACCGCGCTGTGCTTCACCTCGGACACCTTCTTCCCGCCCCACACCGGCTCGACGTGGAGTCGCCAGGCGATCTCGAGTGGACGAAACGACGACGGCTTGAGGTGTGTCTGGTTCGCCAGCCAGACCGGGCCGAGCGCGCCGATCGTCTCCCGGGCATCCTCCGGGCGTACGAACTCGCCTCGAGCCTTCGACACCTCGACCGAAGCGAGGAACAGCTCGGCGTCGCGCTTGGTGGTGAACCCGCGCTTGTCAGTCTGCGTTCGGTCGGGAGTGCGGTAGCGGACCCGGTACCGCCGTCCGGCCTTCGTCGTGTACGCCTCAACGGACCCCATCAGCTCAGCAGCCCCTCCTCGCGGGCCCGAGCGGCCAGACGAGTCGCTGTGCTCTGAGAGACACCAAGCGTCTCCGCGACGGCCTTCAACGGGCGCTCGCCGAAGGCGCGAGCCAGGGCATAGACCTCTGCTGCGATGCGGAGCCGTTCTGCCTCGCTCTTGTGCCGTCGCTTCGCCGGGTCCGACGGCAGGATCCGCACCGGGACAGGAGAGCCATCCGAGTAGCGGACGTCGCGCATGACGACCGCTTGGAAGACTTCCTGCAGGCGCACTCGCCGCAGCCCGAGCGCGGTGATCGGCTCGTTCGAGTAGTTGCGCCGCACCTCGAGCTTGTCGATCTCGTACGCCAGTCGTTCCTCGCTCCAGGTCGCAGTGACGGCGATGTCGTAGGGCGACGGCTCGGTGCCCGAGAGGCCGGCGCGCGCGATGTCGAGGACCTCCACCCCTTCGCTGAACCCCGAGATGGTCCGGGGGAAGAGCAGTCCTGGCTTGACTGCGGCGAAGTCTTCGTGAGCGGGTGTTGACATGACTGCATCATAGTCATACCTTGTAGCTAAGCCAGTGGCGACATGACTGGCTCAACCGCGAACCAAGGAGGCCTTGTGGAAGTACTGCTTACCCCGAAGGCGGTCAGTGAGATCGCTGGCGTCAGTGTGGCCGCGCTGGCGCAGATGCGGTACCGGGGCACCGGACCCGTCTATCGCGCACTGACCGCCCGCACGATCCGCTATCGCGAAGCCGACGTGCAGGCCTGGATCGAAGCGTCAGCACGGAAGCAGACAGGCGTGCTGCAGGAGGCCGTCTAGATGCAGCTGACAACGAGAAAGGCCCCCGATGCCGGCCAGGGCATCGAGGGCAACGACCAGAACACCGACAAGGGAGACCCGATCGCCATGAAGACTAACGCTCCGAGACTCGCACACACCCCCGACAACCTCGAGCTCGCCACGTCGAGAGACAGTGTCCTCGCCAAGTGCGACGACGAGTCGTGCGCCTACTTCCGCCAGGGCCACTACGCGGACGCCTCGGAACCCCTGTTCGTCCACCGCTTCGTCTCCGTCTGTGAGGAGGGGTTCCGCGTCTCGATCGAGCGCTTCTCCACGGACGACAACTGGGACCTCTCGATCAACGTCCTGGACGAGGACCTGACCCCAGTGCGCGCACGGCTGCTTGCTCGGGCGCTCGTCCGGTGCTCCGACATCACCGAGTCGCTCAACGCCGAGCGCCACCACAGCGCCAAGGTCGCCTGCTAGTGGACACGTCCACCTATGAGCGGTGCCGGCAGCGTGGATGCATTCGCTTCGGTCTCTGGCACGACGCTACCGAGGAAGCCCATCGCGCCAAGACGCTGCACACGGCGCTCGCCGCGGTGTCCATCGAGAAGCCCACGGAGGACGGTCCCTGGACTGTCTGGCTGACCCCGCACGGGGAGGCGAAGGTCGGACCGCTTCTGGCTCCTCCCGAACCGGCCCAGGGCACGCCTCACTCGGAGTACATGGAGCTCCGGAGCGCCGCCCTGTACGCCCTGCGCACAGCGGAGAGGTTCAACGGGTAGCCGGGTGAGCTTCAACGCGATCAGGTGGGCAGTCGCACAGGAGACGTCTCCCACGCAGAAGTCGGTGCTCATGATCATCGCGTTCCACTTCAACGACTCCGAGCACTGCGCGTGGCCGTCGCACAACCTCATGGCTGCCGAAACCAATCTCGGGCGCTCGACGGTCATCCGGACCGTCGCAGCCCTTCAAGACGAGCTCGGCTTGGTCGAGATCGAACCGCGCGAGGACACCAGCGGTCGGAAGACCAGCAACAGGTACTACCTCCCCGACTACGACTCGGCGTCCTGTGCCCCGACCTCAGCAGCGAATGCCGCCTGATGGTCCCGCTCCGAGACCTACCTAGTCCCGCTCTGGGACCATCCCGTCCCGCTCCGGCACCTTCGTGGTCCCGCTCCGAGACCTACGTCCGTCCCGGAGCGGGACCCGAATGGAAAGAAGAACCACAAGAGAACCGCAACACCAATGGCAAGTGAAGGCGAGGCGGTCCGGACGAGCAGGTCGGCAACGGCCCGATCTCGTCCTTGGATGCCCAACCCCTGCCAGTGAAGGAGACACCGCGATGCAGAAGAACGGACACGACGTCACCCCGTACGACGTGCGCCTGCAGCGCTACCGCCGGCACGCACGCCGGTGGGAGCAGCGAGCCAAGGCGAAGGAACGCAAGCTCGCCGACGCCCGCCGCACCATCAGCTCGCTCGTCGACCAGCTCGACGCGATCGCTGACCAGCTCGACCACCTCACCATCCGCCTCAACCGACAGGAACCGTGATGCCCCAGCCCGCAGACGACGAGCAGATCCAGCAGTGGCTGGACGACGCCGGCGACAACCCCGACGAGTACACCCCCGACCAGATCGCGAACCTCGCCCGAGGCCGCGACAAGAACGCGAAGTAAGGACACCGCATGGACACCCGCAACCGCCCCACCGACGAGTGGGAACAGCAGGCCGCCCTACAGGAGTGGCTCACCTGGCTCGACGCCGTCGGCATCAACACGGCCAAGGTCTTCGCCGCCGAGCACGAACTGATCCGCAAGAGCCTGCAGATCAACGCGAACTGGGACCGCTACAAGGCCGAGAAGCCCGACAGCCTCAACGACGCAGCCCGTAAGGCAGTCACAGACCCAGACGACTACACCTCGTTCGTCGACATCATCGTGGCCGGCGCGCTCGCCGCGGACCCCGCCGTGCACGATCGCATGCGGACCGTCGTCGCTCGCGCTGCAGCCATCGCAGCCGGGAACTCCTACCGGGCGTTCCGACAGCGGGGAGAGGGCCTCTACAAGATCATCGCCCCCCTGGTCCAGAAGACCGCCCGGGGCATCAGCGAGGTGGGAGTCACCCTGCCCGCTGGGGTGCTGGACCTCGACGTCGCTGCCCGCGTCGGAGTCGAGCAGGACTGGCTCAAGCTCGAGCGCCTCGTCGCCGACTGGGACGTCATCGTCAAGCTGCTCGACGCCTGGTACAGCGCCGGTGTGTTCGACGTCCACGGTCGTGAGATCGACAGGTACACGGCCACGATGTTCCTGTTCGAGGACTACGAGCAGTCGATCGCAACGTACGGCGTCGAGCCGCTGCGCACCATGCGACAGATCATGACGTGCGAACCAACGCTGCTCACGCTCGACCAGGTCGACGAGCTCGGATCGAACAACGTCACGCGGGACGCGTTCAACCGCAACCACTCGAGCGAACAGCTCGACGACGACAGGACCGCGCGCAAGGCCCTCATCGACAGTCACTGACCGCCATGACGGCCTCGTGGGGTGGGCACGAGACGCCCACCCCACGAGAGCACAGCCCACCGCGCCGCCAGGGGTACGCACGAGACGCGTACCCCGTCGCCGGGCAGGGCCACCACCCCCTCCCCCGGGTACGTCCTGGTCGTAGAGGTGCTGTGGCTCTGGCTGGCTGCATTGCACATCATCCGAATTCCGGGACGCCGAGGAGGCGCACATGGCCCGCAAGAAGGCCCAGGAGTTGGCCGGCGACGAGCTGCGCCAGAAGTACGACGCTGCTCTCGGCGACGACACCGAGTGGGACGAGAAGGACCTGGTCATCCTCGAGCTCGCGCAACGGCAGGCGAACGACATCCAGGCGCTCGAGGAAGTCCTCGCCGCCGACGGGATGACCGTCCGCGGATCGGCCGGCCAGGTCCGTCTACACCCAGCGGTCGCCGAGCTGCGTCTGCAGCGGCTGACCCTCACCCGGATGCTCGCCCAGATCCCACTGCCCGACGAATTCGGGCAGCCGAAGAAGAACCCCGTCAAGCAGCGCGCGTCTCGACGTCGCTGGGACCGCGTGCAAGCGCGGAGAGAGGGCAACTGATGCCCAGGAAGAAGAACACCGTCGACACGACCCGCGTCGGCGTCCGCGAAGCGCTGCGAACCAAGTGGCAGCACCGTGCCGACCGCTGGGGTCTCATGCCCGGCTGCCCGTACCCGAGGCTCCTCGCCAAGCTCGACGCCGGCGAAACCGTCCTCGTCACCTACGTCGACCTGCTCGGCACCGGAGCGACCGCTACCCGCGGCGTTCGCTACCTGCTGCATGCCGACGGCACCCTCACGGAAGACCACTACATCGACCAGCCGGCAGCGCCGGCCCACCACTGAAAGGCCAACCTCATGGGCACGAACCTCCTCCCGTCCGTCGACTCAGACACCCTGCAGCTGCCGGACATCATCCGAGAGCGCATCGCGGCGAACCTCGCTGACCCGGAGTCACCTGAAGGTGCTGCAGTCGCGGCAGCCTTCGACGGTGGCAACGCCCCGCGCACGAACGTGAGCGGGAACGCCTTCCTCGCAGCAGCCGTCGCGCTCGTGGAGGGCAACCAGTCCTTCGCCATCCAGGCGACCGGTGACAGCACCACCGTGCCGGATACCGCGTGGTTCCGGCTGCTCGCCAACTCCGTCGCGGCGCGCTTCCCGGCGCTCGTGCACCAGTACCGGAAGTGGAACGAGTCCACCCTGGACTTCGACCAGCCGGTCGTACTGAACGCCCCCGCCGACGCCACCCGGCGCGCGCTCGTCATGGCCGCGGGAACGTCGTCGCAGCGGTCGGGCCCTCAGTCACCTGGGCCGAACGTGACCGGCGACCTGGACGCACGCGTCAACCTCCGCATGCCGAGCTACGTCCCGGGTGAGACGCAGGCCATCATCGGGAAGTGGACCAACGACGCATCCCGGTCCTGGCTGCTCCTGATTACCTCCACCGGCACGCTCCGCTACAGCGCCTACAACGCCGACGGCAGCACGCTGGTCGACAAGATCTCCAGCGCACCCGTCGCCCTCGCGGACAACTCCGACGCGTGGATCCGCGTCGTGCACGACGTCGACAACGGCGCGAGCGGCAACGACGTGAAGTTCTACACCTCCACCGACGGCACGACCTGGACCCAGGTCGGGACGACGCAGACCGCAACGGGCGTCGTCGCCCTGAACCCGTCGACCTCGCGCTACATCGTCGGACACCGTGGCAGCAACTCACTCACGGCAGGCACCAAGATCTACGCCATCCAGGTCCGCGACGGCAACAACGGCCCGAACATCGTGCCGATCATGCCCGAGCACTGGGCACGCTCGATCGGCCAGTACGAACCGATTCTCGAGGGCACCCCGGTCGTGACCTGGCTCATGGCGGGACGCTCCGGCGGTGGCCTCGGCTACGACTACCAAACCCCGTTCGACACCCCTGCTGGCACCACGGCGAGCTACCTGACGCAGTACATGCGGCACATGTCACCGAACTACGGGCAGCTCGTCACGTTCTTCAGCAGCAGCCACAACGACTACCAGGCGCGGAACGCGCTCTGGGCGGCTCGCCTATCCACGTGGGTCGCAGGGGTGACCGCGGACAAGCCGACGAGCGCCCGCATCCTCCTCACTCAGAACCCCCGCACAGTCGCCGACGCCGGCACCGATGGGCATCGGGCGCGCCGAGCTCTGACGCTCGCCTGGGCTGACCAGTCCGCCGGCGTCGACGTCATCGACACCTACCAGGCATTCCTCAACGACGGACGGGCGCTCAGCACACTCGTCAACCCCGCCGACGGGGTGCACCCGACGGGTGCTGGCTACCAGGTTTGGGCTACCGCGGTTCAGTCCGAACTGAACGCCGCGCTCGCTCGCGTCACCCCGACGGCATAGAGACGAAGGCGCGGTCCCCTTGAACTCCTCCTGCCGGAGCTCAAGGGGACCACTCGATAACGACGCTGAACGCGCCCTCATGGTGAAGTAGTCTCGCCATCATGGGGATGACCTCGATGATTGTCGACTACCGGCGTGTGCCCGTGCTCGGCAGCCTGCTCCGCAAGATCGGCTACGCGATGGGCTTCGACTGCCCTGCTTCGATCGAAGTGGGGAAGCGTCTGACCATCGAGCACCGCGGTGTCGGCACGGTCCTGCACCCCCGAGTGAAGATCGGTGACGACGTGCGGATCTACCACCACGTCACGATCGGCCGAGCGCGACTCGACGGCTCGTACCCGGGCGACACCTACATCGGAGACGGAGCGATCCTCTGCACCGGTGCGGTGATCCTCACGGGAACCAGCGATCGACACATCGGCGCTGGGGCGGTGATCGGAGCGAACTCCGTCGTCACCAAGGACGTTCCCGCCGGTGAGGTCTGGGCCGGCAACCCAGCTCAGAAGGTCAACGACCGCAACTGGGGCTGACGACCACAGACAAGACCCCCTCGGGCTCCTTTCGGGAGCTCGAGGGGGTCTTGTCGTGTGCAATCACGTGCCGAGCTCCTCGACGCGCATGGCGTCAGGCTAGCCGTACAGGCGTCCTCGGCCCCAAGTCTGGCGCTTGTCAGCCGCAGCTAGTAACGTCTTACTCAGTGGATGCACGTCTGCAGGGCTCGGCTCGGCACCCGGAAACGGCGTAAGGCGTGTGACACTGGTTACAGGGCCGCTACCCACGGGTAAGCGGCCCTAGTGCTTTCGTCAGATGGGAAGAGCTTCAGCCCGTAGGACGTGACCGGGGAACTTCTGCCTCGGTACAGCAGAGGGGCAAGCTGCTCGAGGTAACGAGTCTCGGTGTTGCCGAATCGGTCAAGATTGAAGGCCGCTGCGGTAGCAGAAGCAGCCAGGTCACCGAGCTGTAGCTTCTCTTCCGTGGACGCATTCACCATGCGCCCTCCGCGAGGGTCAAGTGCTTCCCAGTGGATCCGGGAGGTCGAGTTCGACCTGAGGTTGCTCTCGAACTCGCGAAGCCGCTCAATCTTGAACCTGATGATGTGAGCGAGGGTGTACTTCATCACCTCTTGTTTGTCGCGAGCGATCCAGGAGAGCCGTTCGAGCAGGAGCTGGAAGGTGTGAAGGTAGCGCTCGTCATTGTTGACGGCTCCGTCGAGTCGGCGCTTGCAGACGATCACGGAGGTTGTCTGGGCCCAAGAGGCTTGAGAGCCGAGACGCACGGCGGCGTGAAGCCGTTCGTCGTGAGCCTTCAGGAACTTCCAGCCGAGCTCCGTTCCCGGCTTGCGCCCCAACTCGGATCGCAGGTTGGCCAGGAGGGTCGCCGCGCGTTCGACGTCCGCATCGGAGTAGACGAAAGCGGTCATCACGAAGTGTTGGGATGAGGTGGGGCTCGAGCCTCGGTCTCCGGACTCGTCGATGTAGGCGTGCAGCACGCGTCTATCTTTGCGCAGTCCTGAACTTAACTCGTGGACGTCCACCTAGAGCCCGATGGCCGCCGGGACAACCGACACGGTCACGGCGTTCGATGGGCCACATGAGACAACCCCGAGGCGAAGGGTCCATCTGTCGCGTACCGGCCGACCCCAACAAGCCGCTCGTGTACTGGCAGGTCGCACTCGACTTCCCACGAACCGAGGGACGCCGCAAGCGCGTCATGCTCCGATCGCGCGACTACGACACTGCTCTCCGCAAGCTGGCGATCTTGAAGCTGCGCCGCGCCGAGCTCACGCCGCGACCGCCCACTACCGCCGAGCTACCACCTCCGCCACCCCTCATCCCGAGCAGCTCCCTGACCGCCTGGCTCCGGTACTGGCTGGCCGAGATCGTCGACCATGAAGTGCGGCCGCGGACGGCCGAGAGCTATCGATCCCTCGCGCGCCTGTACATCGAGCCGTCGATCGGCGCACGCGACCTCGTGGACCTCACTGCAGCGGACGTCCGCGAGCTCCATAGGCACATGCGGGACGCTGGCCTCGCTGCGTCCACGGTCCTGCAAGGCCACCGAGTCCTCGCGATCGCACTCAAGCAGGCCCACCGCGAGGGGTATACCCACCACGACGTCGCCGCCCTTGTTCGGCCGCCAAGACCCTCACGCCCGAAGCTTGATGTTCTCCGCCGTTCTGACGCCGCCTTGATTCTCGACGCCGCTCGCGGCACCCGGCTCGAGTCCCGGTGGGCAGCCGCACTCCTCACGGGTGGTCGGCAAGGCGAGCTGCTCGGCCTCGAGCTCGACCGCGTCACGGACCACCTCGATCTGTCGTGGCAGCTGCAACGCTTGACCTGGCAGCACGGGTGCGGGCGGCTGTGCGGCCAGGCGCGCGGCTCCGACTGCCCGGAACGGCGCATCACAGCGCCCTCAGACCACGAGATGCGTCACGTCGTGGGCGGACTCTGGATGACCCGCCCGAAGTCTGCTGCCGGCGACCGGAGGGTTCCCCTCGTGGAGCCGCTGCGTTCCCTGATTCACAACCGCATGGAGGCAGCCCAAATGGAGCCGAACCCGCACGGCCTTCTGTGGACGTCGGGAACGGAACGGTCCCTCGGCATGCCGATCGACGCGTCGGTCGACAACAAGGAGTGGCATCAGTTGCTCGCGCGAGCCGGCGTGCCGCAGGTCCGGTTGCACGACGCCCGCCACTTCGCCGTCGACCTCCTCTACGCTGCCGGTGTGCCGGAAGTCGTCGCCATGGAGCTCATCGGCCACTCGTCCGTCGCGATGACGCGGCGCTACCGAGCCGGATCGAGCTCGGAGACTCTGGCAGCGGCCATGGAACGCAGCAGTCAGGCGCTACGCGAGACCCGCCCCCCACGCTGAGCGACGAACGCTTTGTGCCCACATTTTGCCCACACCACTACGTGATTCACGCACACCGTTGTGATCGAGGAGTGTCCTACGTTGCCGTATTCCCAGCGATCTAAGGCGTCTGCCCCGCAACTGCCGGGCAGTGGGGCGGGTTCGAATCCCACACCCTCCGCGATGGACACACGGTTGCGCCCACTCCGCCTCGACGACGCGGCCGTCCTGGCTGCGGTCATCAGCGAGAACGCCGACCACCTGCGACCGTGGGAACCGGCGCGAGCGCCGTCGTACTACACGGAGTCCGGCCAGCGGGACGTCATCACGCAGGCCCTCGCCACGCAGCGCGCGGGCAACGCCGTGCCGTTCGTCATCGAGTCGACCGACGGGGAACTCCTCGGCCGCATCACGCTGAGCGGCGTCGTCCGCGGCGCCCTGCAGTCGTGCGCGATGGGGTACTGGATCCGCGCCGACCGCACGCGCCAGGGCCACGCGTCCCGCGCTGTCCGCGCGGCCGCCGATCACGCGTTCGACGTGCTCCGTCTGCACCGCGTGCAGGCTGAGACCCTGCCCGAGAACGTCGGCTCGCAGCGCGCGCTCGAGTCGGCGGGCTTCACCCGGTACGGCTTCGCGCCGGAGTACATCAAGATCAACGGGGTCTGGCGCGACCACGTCATGTTCCAGCTCCTCGCGCCGACGCCGGCCCCGTGATCGAGGTCGTCGAGTACCGGTCGTCCTGGCCCGAGCGGTTCCGGCAGCTCCACGACGCGTACGCCGCCGCGCTCGACGGCGCCGACGTGCCGTTCCGGAGCATCGAGCACGTGGGCAGCACGTCCGTGCCGGGCTTGGCGGCGAAGCCCGTGCTCGACGTCGACGTCGTGGTGGACGCGGCCGACGTCCCGGCCGCAGTGGCGTCGATGGCGACGATCGGCTTCGAGCCGCGCGGTGAACTCGGCGTCCCGGACAGGCAGGCGTTCCGGGCACCGGAGCGGTTCGCCCCGACCAACACCTACGTCGTCGCGACCGGATCGCTCGCGCTGCGGAACCACCTGGCCGTCCGTGACGTGCTGCGTGCCGACCCGGTGCTGCGCGACGAGTACGCCGCCGTGAAGCGCCGGGCAGCCACCGAGGCCGAGGACATCGACGACTACATCGAGCGCAAGAGCGAGGTGCTGAGCCGGGTCCTCCACGCCGGTGGTCTGTCCGACGACGAGCGGTCCGCCATCACCGCCACGAACCGTCGGATCACCGAGCGTGGCGCGGGCGGCTGACGCGATCGGGGCGGGTGACGGTTCTGGTTCAGGAACCCGGGTGTTCGTGAACCAGAACCGTCACCGTCCCGACGAGAACCGGCCTCAGGCGCTGGCGAGCATCGGGTAGAGCGCGGTGAGCGGGGCGCTCAGGCCGGCACGGACGTCACGGCTGACCTGGTCGGCGAGGACCTCGTGCTCGCCGGCCTCGACCGCGTCCCAGATCGACCGGACGATGTCGGCGGGGTCGGACTTCTCGACGTCGAGGTCGGCGATCATGCCGGTGTCGGTGTAGCCGAGGTGGGCGCCGACGACCTGGGTGCCCTGGGGTGCGAGCTCGAGACGCAGGGAGTTCGTGATCGACCAGAACGCGGCCTTCGACGCCGAGTACGCGCCGGCGAGGGCGACCCAGCTCAGGGCGGAGTGCACGTCGATCAGCGCACCGTTGGCGATCGAGGGGGCGAAGGCCTTGGCGACGCGGAGTGCACCGAAGACGTTGGTGGCGAAGATGCGCTCGACCTCTTCGACGGAGACGTCGACGAGCGGGTCGGAGCCGGCGATCCCGGCGTTGTTCACGACGACGGTCACGTCGGCGGCGGTGCGGGCCGCGGCGTCGACGCTCTCCTGGCTCGTGACGTCGAGGGCGAGCGGGACGATGCGCTCGTCGTCCCAGGTGCGGGGGTTGCGGGCGGTCGCGTAGACCTTGGTGGCGCCACGCTCCAGGGCCTGGCGGACGAACTCGGCGCCGAGGCCGCCGTTCGCTCCGGTGACGAGGACGACGGCGTTGGTGAGGTCGGTCATGAGTGCTCCAGACGAGAGAAGTTGAGTACGAAAACCGAACCTAGCACGTTGTGTCCGGAAATCGAACCCAGCTAGGATGAACGCATGCTCGGCATCCTCGGCGGCGACGAGCGCTGCCCCATCGCACGCTCCCTCGACGTCCTCGGCGAGAAGTGGACGCTCATGATCGTCCGCGACGCCGTCGGTGGCTCGACCCGCTTCAGCCAGTTCCAGCAGAGCCTCGGCATCCCGCGCGAGGTCCTGACCGCACGCTTGGCCTCACTCGTCGACGGGGGAGTGCTCGAGCGCACGACCTACAAGCCCGAGGGCGCCCGAGCCCGCGAGGAGTACGTCCTGACCGACGCCGGCCGCGACCTGTCGCTCGTGCTGCTCGCCCTCGGCGGCTGGGCCGACCGGCACCGGCCGTCCGAGCGGGCGTCGGACCTGCGCTTCGTCGACGCCGAGACCGGCGAGGCGGTCGAGGCTGCCGCCGTGACCGTGGATGCGCAGCAGCGCATCCCGACCGCACGCCTCCGCGCCGTCATGGAGCCGGTGTCCTGAACGCGACCGGCTGACGGACAGGAGGCCCGTGGCGGCGCCGCCCCGAACCTCCAGTCCGCTTTCGGGTGCGTCAGCGACGCACGTCGCACCCGCAACTCGCGCCGAGGACCAACTCGGCGGGGACCAGGTCGCGGTGCCACTGGTTGTCGGCGTCGAGGCCGAGCACACGGTCGACCGCGGCGACCGCCATCGTCTCGATCGGCTGCCGGACCGTGGTGAGCTGCGGGTTCGTGTAGTCCGCCTCGGCCGCGCCGTCGAACGACACGATCGCGACGTCCTCGGGGACGCGCAGACCGAGTTCCCACAGTGCGCGCATCAGGCCGATCGCCTGCATGTCCGAGCTGACGAAGACGGCTCGGGGGCCGGTCTCGTCGGCGAACATGCGGAGGCCGGCTTCGTATCCTCCGCGCCGGGTGAAGTCGGTGCGGACGATGGGGCCGTCGGGCAGGCCGGCCTGGCGGAGGGCCCGCATCCAGCCCTGCTCGCGGAGCTCCATCGAGCCGGTGTGCCCCATCACGAGGCCGATCGAGCGGTAGCCGTGCTCGACCAGGTGCTGCGTGCCGTCGAGGGCGCCACGCAGGGCGTCGACACCGATGCTGGCGTACTCGGGGACCTCGAAGAACGTGTTGAGCAGGACCATCGGCAGGCCGGGGTCGGTGACGGTCGACAGGTCGGGGTGGGTCATGATGCTCGTCACGATGATGCCGTCGACCTGGCGCGCAGAGAGGCTGCGGAGCCGCTCGCGCTCCTGGGCGGCGTCACCGTCGCTGTTGGCGAGCAGGACGTCGTAGCCGCGTGCGGCGGCGGCGTGGGTGACGGCGACGGCGAGCTCGGACCAGAACGGGTTGTCGAGCTCGGGCACGATCAGGCCGAGCATCTTCGACGAGCCGGTGCGCAGGGCCTGGGCGCTCGCGTTCGGGCGGTAGCCGAGGACGCGGATGGCCTCGCGCACGCGGGCGGCGGTGGCGGCCGCGACGGGGCGCGGTCCGTCGTGCACGACGTAGCTGACGACGGAGGTGCTGACCCCGGCGTAGCGGGCGACGTCCGCACGGGTGACCGCCCTGGGGTTCGTCGGGACGGTCACGGGTGCCACCTTCGTCGGGTCCGGGAGCGTCGTTCGGGTGCCGGCCCACGACGGACCGGCACCCGAACGACACGTGTTACTCGGACGCGATCGTAGCCGACGACGTGCTGCCTGCTGACGTCGGTGCGCTCGCCGTCGCAGCGCTCGTCGTCTCCGGGGCGTCACCGAAGTCCGGCACGTCGAGGCGGGCGCCACCCTGCAGCGCGGACTGGTGGGCGATGATGCCCGGCAGGGTGAAGCGCGCGGCGGTCCAGGCGTTCACCGGCGGCAGGGTCCGGTCGACGACGGCACGGACGAAGTCGTCGGCGAGGAACTGGTGGCTGCCCTCGTGTCCGGTCGGCACACCGTCGTACTCGGCGGGCAGACGGTCGGTGTCGTGCACCTCGGCGTAGCCGGAGACGAACGCGTCGCGCAGGGACGGGTCGACGTCGGCCAGGCGCGGGTCGTCGAGGGACATCGTCGCCTGGGTGTCGATCTTGTCGCTGATGTCGTAGGAGTCCTCCTTGTCCTGCCAGACGCTGGTCTTCGCGAGCTGCTCGAAGCTGGCCTCGGTGCCGAAGTAGCGGAAGCGCGACTCACGGATGTGCGACGGGTAGCCGACGCGACGCATCTCGTTGATGCGCATGACGCCGCCGTTGTCGAGCTCGAACAGCGCGGTGGCGTTCGAGAAGTCGTTGTCGAACTGGCTGACGTCCTTGTCGAAGACGCCGTCGCCGCGGTCGTCCTTGACGCCGATGCAGCTGACGCTGACCGCGTGCCCGGGGATCGCGCCGAGGACCCCACCGACCGAGTGCGTCGGGTAGAGCATGGGCGGGTAGCTGGCGGTGCGCTTCCACTCGTCGCCGCCGCTGTACTGGTACGCGGCGTAGAAGCCGAGGTCCATGTCGTGCACGTAGTCGCCCTCGGCGTAGAACACCCGGCCGAAGGCGCCGGCGGCGACCTGCTTGCGGGCGAACACCGTCGCGGGGTTGTAGTAGCTCGTCTCGCCCATCATGTAGGTCAGGCCGGTCTCGCGGACCGCCTGGATGATGTCGCGGATCTCGTCGACGGAGATCGCCATCGGCACGGCGGAGTACACGTGCTTGCCGGCCCGCAGGGCCTTGACCACGAGCGGGCCGTGGGTCCAGCGCTGGGTGAAGATCGCGACGGCGTCGACGTCCGAGGCGAGGACGGCGTCGAAGTCCGGGAACGTGCCGTCGAGGTGCTGCGTCTCGACGAGTTCCGACGCGCGCTCGCCGACGAGGTCCGTGACGTAGACCCGGTCCACGTCGGGGTGGAGCTTGAACAGCTTGGCGAACTGGGGGGCGAACTGGCCCGCGCCGACCATTCCGACAGAGATCATCAGTGACCTTTCCAGGGTGTGGGATGCGTCGCCGAGCGGGTCGCTCCGATGCGATCGAGCGCCATCCTGACACACGCTGTCTACACGTGACAACCCCCGTCGACAGCCCGGAAAGAGCCTCTTGCCAGCAGTGGTCCCCACGTGTAGATTCCCGGCTCACGGACTGCTGCACGTCAGTCCACCGCAGACGAAGGAGTCGCGATGGCAACCGAGAGCCCTGTGTCGTCACCCTTGACGACCGCCAGCACGAGACGGAGGAGTCGGTCCGCCGACCTCGCCCGTGCCCGCACCACCGCACCACGGCGCCGCCCCAGGAACGACCTGTGGCTCGCGCTCGTCTTCATCGCCCCGGCAGCCGTCGGGTTCGCGGTGTTCCTCGCCTGGCCGACCGTGCGGGGCATCTACCTGAGCTTCACCTCGTACAACCTGCTCACCGAGCCCGAGTTCACGAGCCTGCAGAACTACGCCCGCCTGGTGCAGGACTCGATCTTCTGGCACTCGATGGTGGTGACGGTCGAGTACGTCCTCATCAACATCGTCATCCAGACCGTCGTCGCGCTGTTCATCGCCGTGATGATGCACCGGCTGACGAAGTCGACCTTCGTGCGCGGCATCGTGCTCGCGCCGTACCTGGTGTCGAACGTCGTCGCCGCCCTGGTCTGGCTCTGGATCCTCGACACCCAGCTCGGCATCGGCAACGAGATGCTCGCCGCACTCGGGCTCGACCGCATCCCGTTCCTGCAGAGCGACGTCTGGGGCATCCCCTCGATCGCGCTCATCAACGTCTGGCGGCACGTCGGCTACACGGCACTGCTCATCTTCGCCGGCCTGCAGTCGCTGCCCGAGACCGTGTACGAGGCCGGACGCATCGACGGTGCGAGCGAGTGGAAGATGTTCTGGCGCATCACGGTGCCACTGCTCCGCCCGATCCTGTCCCTGGTGCTGATCATCACCGTGATCGGGTCGTTCCAGGTGTTCGACACCGTCGCCGTCACCACGCAGGGCGGCCCCGCGAACGCCACGAACGTCGTGCAGAACTACATCTACAACCTGGCGTTCGGCCGGTTCCAGTTCGGCTACGCGTCCGCGGTCTCGGTCGCGCTCCTCATCGTCCTCAGCATCATCACGATCATCCAGTACCGCCTCACCCGCTCGGGTGAGTCCGACCTGGACTGAACGGAAGCGCCATGACCACGACACTCACCCGTTCCGTCACCACGTCCCGCCCGCCGCGGATGGGCGCAGGCCACCGTCGTCGCCCGTCGCTCGGCCGGGTGCTCGCCTGGGTCGCGATGATCCTCGTCATCGTCGTCACCCTGTTCCCGTTCTACTGGATCCTGCGCACCGCGCTGTCGTCGAACACCGCGATCAACTCCGACCCCACCTCGCTGCTGCCCGTCGGCTTCAGCCTGGGCGGGTTCGAGCGGGTCTTCGGCCTGCAGTCCACCGAAGAGGCGTTGGCGCAGGGCGGCTCCGGCGCCGCGCTGAACTTCTGGCGGTACCTGCTCAACTCGATCCTGGTGTCGACGCTCGTCACCGTCGGCCAGGTGTTCTTCTCGGCAGCGGCCGCCTACGCATTCGCCCGGCTGCGCTGGCCCGGTCGCGACAAGGTGTTCGGGGTGTTCCTGGCCGGACTGATGGTCCCCGCGATCTTCACGCTGCTGCCGAACTTCACGCTCATCAAGCAGCTCGGGCTCGTCGACAACCTGCTCGGCATCGCCCTGCCGACGATGTTCATGACCCCGTTCGCGGTGTTCTTCCTGCGGCAGTTCTTCCTCGGCATCTCGAAGGAGGTCGAAGAAGCGGCCCTCATCGACGGCGCCGGCAAGGTCCGCGTGTTCTTCCGGCTCGTCATCCCGATGGCCGCGGCCCCGATCGCCACCCTCGCCGTGCTGACGTACATCACGAGCTGGAACGACTACTTCTGGCCGCTCATGGTGTCGTACACCGACAGCTCGCGGGTGCTGACCGTCGCGCTCGGCGTCTTCAAGTCGCAGACTCCGCAGTCCGGCACCGACTGGGCCGGGCTCATGGCCGCGACCCTGGTGGCGGCGCTCCCGATGATCCTGCTGTTCGGCGTCTTCGCCAAGCGGATCGTCAACTCCATCGGCTTCTCCGGGATCAAGTGACCCGGCTGTCGGACAGGACGAACACCATGACGAACCAACTGACCCGCCGCACGCTCTTCGCCGGCGGCGCCTCCGCCCTGGCCCTCGGCGCGCTCGCCGCCTGCTCGTCGCCCGGTCGCCGTACGACGAACCGGTCGGGTGTGCGCACCGTGAGCTACTGGCTCTGGGACGCCAACCAGCAGCCCGCGTACCAGGCCGTCGCCGACGCGTTCCACCGCGCGAACCCGGACATCACCGTGAAGATCACCCAGCTCGGGTGGAACGACTACTGGACCAAGCTCACCGCGGGCTTCATCGCCGGCACCGCGCCCGACGTCTTCACCGACCACCTGACGAAGTTCCCGCAGTACGCCGACCTCGACGTGCTCTACAAGCTCGACGAACTCGACGCCACGAAGGGCATCCGGGACGACGACTACCAGTCCGGACTCGCCGAACTGTGGAAGGGCCAGGACGGCCACCGCTACGGCTCGCCGAAGGACTGGGACACCGTCGCGATGTTCTACGACCGGAAGGCGATGGCGAAGGCCGGGGTCTCCGCCGAGGAACTCGGGTCGCTCGAGTGGAACCCGGAGGACGGCGGCACGTTCGAACGGATGCTCGCGCGGCTGACCGTCGACTCGAAGGGCCGACGCGGCGACGAGGACGGCTTCGACAAGGACGACGTCGCCGTCTACGGCATCTCGTCGAACGGCTCGGGCGGTGACGGCTTCGGCCAGACCCAGTGGTCCCCGTTCACCGGATCGGTCGACTGGTTCTACACGAACGAGAACCCGTGGGGCGACAGGTTCCGCTACGACGAACGGGTCGTGCAGGACACCCTCGCCTGGTACTACCGGCTGGCCGAGAAGGGCTACATGGCGAAGTACGGGGTGTTCTCCACCACGACCGGGCCCGAGGTCCAGCTCGGCGCGGGCAAGTGCGCGCTGTCGTTCAACGGCTCGTGGATGATCGGTTCGTACCTCGGCATGGAGGACCTCGACGTCGCGGTCGCCCCGACCCCGATCGGCCCGTCGGGTCATCGTGCGTCGATGTTCAACGGGCTCGGCGACTCGATCACGAAGCAGGCGAAGGACCCCGAGGCCGCGGCGAAGTGGGTGGCGTTCCTGGGCAGCGACGAGGCCCAGCGGATCGTCGGTGAGAGCGGGATCGTGTTCCCCGCTCGTCCCGCGGGCACCGAGGCTGCCGTGGCGTCGTTCCGGAAGCGCGGGCTCGACGTCTCGGCGTTCACCCGGCAGGTCGAGGAGGACACCACGTTCCTGTTCCCGGTCACGAAGAACCCCGCCGACGTGCAGGCCCTGCTGCAGCCCGCCTTCGACGACGTCTACGCGAACGGCAAGCCGATCTCGACGCTGACCGGGGTCAACGAACAGGTCAACAACCTGCTCGCCCTCACCTGATCGAAACCCCGCCCGTCGTCCGCATGCCGCACCGTCCGGTGCGGTGTGCGGACGACGCGTTGACCGTGCCGCCGACCACGACCCAGACTGCAGGGGATGACTTCCCTCACCTCCCTCGTCTACATGTCCGTCGCCGTCGACGACCTGACCGACGACCAGCTGGTCGCCATGCTGCGTGAGGCGCGGCTCCGCAACCACGCGCTCGGCGTCTCCGGGCTCCTGCTCGCCAAGGGCGGCCGGTTCATGCAGGTGCTCGAGGGTCCGGTCTGGAGCGTCGAGGACCGCTTCGCCGCGATCGAGCGCGACCCGCGGCACACCGGCGTGAAGTCGTTGTCGCGTGAGTCCATCAGCACGCGTCGGTTCGACGGCTGGGCGATGGCGTTCGGCAGCCCGACCGGGGACGAGCTCCGTGACGAGCCCGGCTTCAGCACCTTCCTCAGCGACCGCACCGGTCTGCCGACCGGGGTGGCGGGCACGCCCGCCGACTGGCTGCTCCGCTGGTTTCGTGGGCGCGACCTGCAGGACCTGCCCGAGGAGCGCATCACGCTCGGCCGGCACGCGGCCTGAGCCGCACCACCCCTCGGTCTGGAGGCACGGTGCGGGCCCGCCCCGTGCCTCCAGACTGTGAGACTGGTCCCGTGGAACGACGTGAGCAGATCCTGGTGGCCGCGGCGGAGGAGTTCGACCGCGTCGGCTTCGCCGGCGCGACGATCGCGGGCATCGCCCGCGCGGCGGGCGTCTCGCAGGGCACCCTGCACTTCCACTTCCCGACGAAGCTCGCCCTGGCGCTCGGCGTCATCGGCGAGCAGAACGCCCGCACCTTCGACGTCGTCAGCCACACCGACAGCTCGCCCGTCGCCGCGCTGATCGGGGCGTCGCACGGCATCGCCGACCTGCTCCGGACCGACCCGATCGTGCGGGCCGGGATCCGGCTGTCGCTGGAGCGCGGCGAGTTCCAGACCGCGACGCTGAGCTTCTACGAGCAGTGGATCGGCGGGATCGTCGACGTGTTCCGGTTGGCGTTCGCGAGCGGGGAACTCCGGACGGACCTGACCGCGGAGCAGCTCGGATCGACGGTGGTGCCCTACTTCACGGGCGTGCAGCTCGTGTCCGACGTCCGGACGCGGCGCACCGACCTGATGCCGGCCGTGGCGACGATGTGGCGCGTGGTGATCGCGGCGACGGCTGACCCGAAGCACCGCGACCGGCTGCTCGGCGTCGTCGAGGACGCGTTCAGCGAAGGCTGATCCGGCGACGGGGTCCTGGGTCGGTTCAGAGGTCGTGCAGCTCGCGGTCGCGGAACCACTTCAGCAGCCAGGCAGCACTGGTCCGGTCGAACGAGCGCGGGAAGTCCATCGTTCCCGACAGGAAGGGACTGAAACCCGCTTCGGACCGGATGTCCGAGTCGTCGAGCGCGCGGTAGGCCATCGACCAGCCGTCGAACCGTCGGCGCTCGATGTCCTCGCGCACGAGTGACTTCACCTCACCGTGACGGCGGTCCTTCGCGATCACGTCGTACCGGTCCTGCACGCTCCACGCCGGCCCCTCGAGCAGCTGCATGAACCGGCCGCCCTTCGCGAGCAGGAGCCCGGAGACCCCGAGCGCTTCGTTGCGCAGCCGGGACTCCGCGAGCAGCACCGCCATGGCCTGGTCGTCGAAGGGGACGACGGCACGGCTCATGTAGACGATGGAGACGAGCACTCCTCCATCCTGCTGGGTGGAAGGCCGCTGCGCGAAGCGGATGTCCGCAACGCGCCTCACGGATCGGTGCTGCGGATCAGCCCTGCGGCAACTCGTGCGCGGTGACGTCCTCGTTGCGCTTCTTCCGCCACGGTCGTGCCGGGGTGTTCGGGCCGTCCCACACCAGGATCGCGCCCCAGGCGGCGGCGATCAGCGGCACCGAGATGATCGCGCCGGTGATGCCGGCGAGGACGGTGCCGGCGGTCAGCCCGATCAGGATGACGAGGCCGTGCAGCTTGAGGGTGCGCCCCATCAGGACGGGCTGCAGCAGGTTGCCCTCGAGCTGGTTCACCAGCACCACGATGCCGATCACGATGAGTGCCTGCACCGGACCGAGGGCCACGAGCGCGACCAGGGCGGCGAGGATGCCGGCGGCGGTGGCACCGACGATCGGGATGAACGCGGTGATGAAGACGATGACGGCCAGCGGCAGGGCGAGCGGGACGCCGACGATGGCGATGCCGACTCCGATGCCGATCGCGTCGACCGCCGCGACCGTGGCGGTGCCGCGGACGTACCCGCCGAGGGTCGAGACGACCCGGTCGCCGACGCGACGTGCTCGGGCGTAGCGCTCACCGGTGAAGGGGCGGAGCAGGAACTCCCAGATGCTCGGGCCGTCCTTCAGGAAGAAGAACAGCACGACGATCATCAGCACGAGCCCGGTCAGGAAGTTCGCGGTGGCCGAGGCGCCGGCGAGGGCACCGGAGCCGAACTGCGCGCTCGTGACGAAGTCGGACGCCGACGCGACCGCGTCGTCGATCTGCTTGTCCGAGATCGAGAACGGCAGGTTCTTCGCGAACTCCTGCAGTTGCTGGAACCCGTCGACTGCCGACTTCTGCAGCTGCGCCCACTGGTTCTCGACGGCGACGACGATGAGCCAGCCGATCAGCCCCAGGATCGCGAGGACGCCGATGAGCACCGCGAGGGTGGCCAGCACCGACGGCACCCGGTGCTTGCGGAGCCACGACACCACCGGGTGCATGGCCGACGCGATGATGAGCGCGAGGAGCACCGGGATCGTGACGACGCTCAGGATGTTGCTCGCCCAGACGACGCCGGCGACGACCACCACGACGATGATGAGCTGCAGGCACCGGGTCGCGAAGTGCCCGGCGGAGTCGGACCACGCGGCCTGGACCCTGGACGGCGGGGCTGGGGTGGTCGGGCGCGGAGCGTCGCGGAAGAACGGCATGCCGGAGACGCTACCGACCGGACGGCCGCCGCGCCGGTTCCGCCGGCTCGATCGTCCGCCCGGTGTCCTGTCCCCGCGTTGCCGGGGCGACCACGAACGCGGCGACCAGCAGGACGAGCGGCACGAGCATCGCCGTCTGCAGGCCGAGGTGCTCCCCGACGAAGCCGAGCAGCGGCGGCCCCACCAGGAACGCGATGTACCCGGCGGTGGCCACCACCGACACCCGGCGGTCGCCGTCGGTGGGGTGGTCGCCCGCGGCGGAGATCGACAGCGGGAACCCGAGGGCGATGCCGAGCCCCCAGACGCCGGCGGCAGCGGCGGTGACGATCGGACTCGGTGACAGCACGACGAGCAGGACCCCCACCGCACCGACCGCGGCACAGACCCGGACGACCGGGGCGCGACCGAACCGGGCGACGAGCGGGGTGCCGGCCGCACGACCGATGAGCATGGCGAGGGCGAACCCGGTGAACACGAGGGACCCGACGGACTCGGGGGCGTCGTGGTCGGTGGTCATCAGCAGCGGGAGCCAGTCGCTCGCGGCACCCTCGGCGAAGGCCATCGCCAGGGTGATGACGGCGATCATGGCGAGCTGCACGGTGAGGACGGAGCGGCGGGCTCCCCGACGGGTGCCGCGGGCAACGGCAGGCACATCTGCCGGTGCGTCACGGGGCACCGGCCGCAGGTTCAGCGCCGCGAACACCGCCAGCGCGGCCATCACCGCGGCGCCGACGAGCAGGTGCACCCGGACCGGGGTCCCCGCCGCCGTCATGGCGATGCCGACGACCCCACCCACCACGCTGCCGAGGCTGAAGCACGCGTGCAGTACCGGCACGACCGGTCGTCCGATCTGCCGCTCGACCGCGGCGGCCTCGACGTTCAGCCCGATCTCGGCGACGCCCGCCCCGAAGCCGATCAGGAACAGCCCGGCCCAGACCCCGGCGGCGACCTGCGCCGGGGCGAGCAGCGCGACGAGCACCATGCCGACGACGGGCAGCGCGCCCCCGAGCAGGATGAGCGGGCGGTTGCCGGTCCGTCGCACCAGCGCCCCGGCGCCGAGGATCCCGATCATCGACCCGATCGACAGCCCGAGCAGGACGAGGCCCATCGCCTCGATCGAGGCACCGAGCTCGTCGCGGATCGCGGGCGTCCGGGTGATCCACGTCGCGATCCCGAACCCGGTCACCGTCGACGTGGCGAAGAGTGCGAGTCGATGCCGCCCGGCCATGCCCCCATCTGATCGGTCCCCGGGCTACCCGTCAAGGGCGACCGCGTCCCGCGCTTAGGATCGGGCGCATGGCGACCGTCCTCCTCGTCCGTCACGGACGCACCACCGCGAACGCCACCGGCGTCCTGGCCGGACGCACCGCCGGCGTGCGACTCGACGCCGTCGGCCGCACCCAGGCCGAGCGGACCGCGGAGCGCATCGCCGCGGTGCCCGTCGTCGCCGTGGTGTCGAGTCCGCTCGAGCGCTGCCGGCAGACCGCCCGCGCGATCCTGGACCGGCAGACGGACCGGCAGACCGACCGGCAGACCGGTGCGCCCGCCTCGCTGATCGAGCGGGCCATCACCGAGGCCGACTACGGGCAGTGGCAGGGCCGGAAGCTCGCCGACCTGGCGAAGGAGCCCCTCTGGCGCACGGTGCAGGCGAACCCGAGCGCCGTCGTGTTCCCCGGCGGCGAGTCCATGCAGACGATGCAGTCCCGGGCTGTCGCGGCCGTCCGGCGCATCGACGCCGAGGTCGAGGCGGAGCACGGACCCGGCGCCGTCTGGGTCGCGGTGAGCCACGGCGACATCATCAAGAGCGTCCTCGCCGACGCGTTCGGCATGCACCTGGACCTGTTCCAGCGCATCGGCGTCGGCCCGGCCTCGGTGTCCGTCGTGCGCTACGGCGAGCACCGCCCGGAGGTCGTCGCGACGAACACCGAGTCCGGTGACCTGTCCTGGCTGCGCACCGCCCCGGCACCCAGCGGGGACGCCGCGGTCGGCGGCGGCGCGGGCAACACGAGTCCCGACGCGCCCGCGGGACCTGCCGGACCCTGAACGGCCGGAGCCGAGCGCTCCTACAATGCGGGTATGCCCACCATCGTCCACGGCTTCGACTGGCCGGACCGCCTCGTCGTCGGCACCATCGGCCGTCCGGGTGAGCGCGCCTTCTACATCCAGGCCCGCTCCGGTCGGCGCGTCACCAGCGTCGCGCTCGAGAAGGAGCAGACCGCCGTGCTCGCCGACAAGATCGACGAGCTCCTCGACGAGGTGGCGACCGTCGACGACAACCGCTTCAGCGTGCCGCCGTCGGTGCCCGTCGAACTCCGCGACCCGGAGCCGCTCGACCAGCCCGTCGAGGCCGAGTTCCGCGCCGGGGCCCTGAGCCTGGGCTTCGACCCGTCCACCGCGCAGGTCGTCATCGAGGCGTACCCGATCGACGACGAGGTCGAGATCGTGTCCGAGGAGAGCGAGGACGGCATCGAGATCGAGGCCGTCGTCGAGATCCCCGAGCCCGCCGAGCTGTTCCAGGTGAAGATCCCGGTCGGCACCGCCCGGGCCTTCGTCGAGCGCACGCGCGAGGTCGTCGCCGCCGGTCGTCCGCCCGGCGACGCATGAGCGACGGCTCGCTGTCCGTCCGGGCGCGCATCCGTGAGGCGTCCAACGCCACCTTCCTCGCCGAACTCGACGGCGCGACCGTCGTCTACAAGCCCGTCGAGGGCGAGCGCCCGCTGTGGGACTTCCCGGACGGCACGCTCGCCGGCCGCGAGATCGCCGCCCACCTGGTCTCCGAGGCGTTCGGCTGGGGTGTCGTCCCACCCACGTGGATGGGTGACGGTCCGTTCGGGCCCGGCATGGTGCAGCGCTGGCAGGACGTCGACCCCGAGCAGGACGCCGTCGACCTGGTGACGCCGGAGCTCGCCGAGGCGGACGGTTCGCCCTGGCTGCCCGTGCTCGAGGCCATCGACGAACACGACCAGCCCGTGACGCTCGTGCACGAGGACTCCGAGGCCCTGCGCCGGATGGCCGTCTTCGACGTCGTCGTGAACAACGCCGACCGCAAGGGCGGGCACGTGCTCGCGATGCCCGACGGCCACCGTTTCGGCGTGGACCACGGGCTCACCTTCCACGTCGAGCACAAGCTCCGGACGGTCCTGTGGGGCTGGATCGGGGAGCCGCTCGGGCCGGACGAGCTCGAGGGCCTCGACCGGGTGTCCGACGCCCTGCGCGGCGGTCTCGGCGACGAGCTCGCCGAGCACCTGACGGACGAGGAGATCGACACGCTCCGGGCGCGCTGCGCGGCCCTGCGCGCCGTCGGGATCTTCCCGCCGCCGCCCGGTCACGGGCCCGCCGTGCCCTGGCCGCTGTTCTAGACGCACCCAGGGACGGACTGGAGGCCCGTGGCGGTGTCGCCACGGGCCTCCAGTCCGTCTCGTGTGGGCTTCAGAGCCCCCAGTCGTCGCGGAAGAGCGCGCCGCCAGCCCCGCGACGCGAGCCGAGGTACGAACCGACCACAGCGACCCCGAGGTCGTCGTTCTCCGGTGCCACGACGCTGCCGTCCACCCGCTTCGCCATCGCGTCGATGAACCGGGCGAGCCCCGGGTCCTCGCCGAGCCGGAAGAACGTCGTCTGGGCGCCGAGGCGTCCGGCGTTCTCGAGCTCCCGCACGGTGAGCGCGATCGTCACCGGGTCGGGCGGGTAGTCGAACCAGACCTGCCCGTTCGGCTCGAGGTGCGACGTCGGCTCGCCGTCGGTGACGATGAGGAGCACCGGTTGGGCCGTGGGGTGCTTGCGGAAGTGCCGGTTGGCGAGCAGCAGGGCGTGGTGCAGGTTCGTGCCCTTGTCCCACATCGCGTCCAGGCCGACGAGCTGTTCGACGTCCATCACCTCGGCCTCGCGACCGAAGGCGATGAGCTGCAGGTCGTCGCCGCGGAACCGGGTCGACACCAGGGTGTGCAGCGCCAGGGCGGTGCGCTTCATCGGCACCCAGCGGTCCTCCATCGCCATCGAGAACGACGTGTCGACGAGCAGCGCGACGCAGGCCTGGGTGCGGGCCTCGGTCTCCTGCACCTCGACGTCCTCGATGCTCAGGCGCACGCCGGCTCCCTGTCGTCCGCTCGCCGCCGTCCGCACGACGGCGTTCGTGATCGTCCGGGGGATGTCCCACGGCTCGGTGTCGCCGAACGCCCACTCCCGCGACGCCCCCGAGGGCTCGCCCGCGGCGCCCGATCGACGGAGGTCCCGCGCGCCCTGGCGACCGGACATCCGCTGGGCGACGTCCTTGAGCAGGCTCTTGCCGAGCTGCCGCATCGCCTTCGGGGTGAGCCGGAGCTGCCCGTCGGCACCGCGGCGCATCGCCCCGGAGTTCCGGAGCGCCTGCTCGAGGCGCTGCAGGGTCTTCGCGTCGACCGCCGCCTCGTCGCCGAGCTGCCGGGACAGCGCGTCGAGGTCCAGGTCGTCGAGCTCCGAGCCCGGCCCGGACTGGGCGAGCTGGTCGGCGAGGGCGTCGAGGTCCGCGATGTCCTGGAACACCCCGGTGCCGTCGCCCAGCCCGAGCCCCTGTTCGCCCTCCATGCGCTCGGATCCGCCCCAGTCCTCGCCGGGACGCAGTGCGCGCAGGGTGCTGTCGAGCTGGGACAGCTGCCCCATCAGGTCGGGGGAGCCGAAGGCCTGCTGGGCGAGGGCGTCGAGTTCGTCCCGCTGCTCCTGGGTCATCGAGTTGCGCATGCGCTGCGCCGCGGCCGCGCGGGCTGCCAGGTCGTCGAGCAGCTCGTCGACGTTCGCGGGGTCCGACGGGAAGTGCTCTCCGTGCTGGTCCATGAAGTCGTCGAACTGCTGCTGGGTGTCCTCGCCGCGGGCGTGCGCCTCGAGCAGGGCGTTGAGGTCCTGCATCATCGCGCTGACCGCGGCCCGGTCCTGGTCGGTGGCACCCTCGAGCGCCTGCTTCATGCCGGCGAAGCGCTGGTCGAGCACCTCGCGGCCGAGCAGGTCCTTGATCTCGTCGTACTTCTGGCGCGCGGTCGGGCTCGTCCAGTCGTAGTCGCCGAGTTCCTGCACCGCGGCGGCGGGGGAGGGCGACAGGCTGTCGAGCTGCAGTTCGGCCAGGGCCCGGTCGCCGTCGTCGAGGTCGACGTTGCGGGCGAGCTCCCCGCGCTCGGCGAGCAGCGCCTGGTCCAGGAGCTCGCGCACCTGCTGCAGGGTGCCGTCGAGGTTGTTCTTGCTCGTCAGCTCGCGGCGGCGCTCGGCCACCCGTCGGGCCAGGTCGTCGAGACCGCGCTGCGTCCGGCCCCCGCGTCGCAGGAACTCCCGCATCGCGCGCTCGGGCGACGTGCCGCCCATCACGTCCTGCCCGATGGCGTCGAGCGCCTCGGCCAGGTCGACCGGGGCGGCGAGCGGGTCGGGTCCGTCGGTGTACCGGCCGTACCGGGTGTCGCGCGTCAGGCGCCGGTTCTGCCTAGCCATAGACGGCTTCGCCCCCGCCGGACTCCTTGCTGATGCGCCGGGCGAGGAACAGGCCCTCGAGGGCGAGCTCGATCGCGCCGGCGCGTTCGCCGTCGTTCGTGGCACCCATCCGGTCGCACACCTGGTCGTACAGGTCGGATTCGCCGATCGACGGGAGCCCTTCGAGGAACGCCCGGGCGCTGACCTGCTCGCCCGTGGTCACCATCGTGCCGCCGTCGAGCGCGTCCACGAGCACCGCGAAGTCGAGGCCCTTGAAGCGGGAGCGCACGGTCTCGGCGGTCGCGGTGCGGAGCAGGTGCTCGAGGACCTCGTCGGCCCGGTCCTCTTCGCCGTTCTCGAACTCGATCTTGCCGCCGAGGACGTCCACCGCGGTCTCCAGGTCGATCGGCCGCGCGACCGCCTCGTCCTCGCCCTGGCGCGCTGCGCGGTGCACCGCGGCAGCGGACACCGTCTCGGCACCGGCGATCGCGAACCGGGCGCTCACACCGCTGCGCTGGTCGACGGCGCTCGAACCACGCAGTGCGCGGGTGAACCGGGCGAGGATCTCGATCAGGGCGTCGGGGACCTCGGCCGTCAGCTGGGCCTCCTGCCGGATGACGGCGATCTCGTCGTCGAGCTCGATCGGGTAGTGCGTGCGGATCTCGGCGCCGAAGCGGTCCTTCAGCGGCGTGATGATCCGGCCGCGGTTCGTGTAGTCCTCGGGGTTCGCGCTCGCCACGACGAGCACGTCGAGCGGCAGCCGCAGCACGTAGCCGCGGATCTGGACGTCGCGCTCCTCCATCACGTTGAGCATCGCGACCTGGATGCGTTCGGCCAGGTCGGGCAGCTCGTTGATCGCGACGATGCCACGGTGTCCGCGGGGGACGAGTCCGAAGTGGATGGTCTCCGGGTCGCCCAGGCTGCGGCCCTCGGCGACCTTCATCGGGTCGACGTCGCCGATCAGGTCGGCGACGCTCGTGTCCGGCGTCGCGAGCTTCTCGACGTAGCGGTCGTCGCGGTGCCGCCAGCTGATCGGCAGGGCGTCGCCGAGGTCGTCGGCGCGCCGGATGCTGGCGGTGGTGATCGGTTCGTACGGGTGCTCTCCGAGCTCGGAGCCGGTGATGACCGGCGTCCACTCGTCGAGCAGGCCCTGCAGGGTGCGGAGCAGGCGGGTCTTGCCCTGGCCGCGCTCGCCGAGCAGGACGACGTCGTGCCCGGCGATGAGGGCGCGTTCGAGCTGGGGGATGACGGTGGTCTCGAAGCCGTGCAGGCCGGGCCACGGATCGGTGCCCTGGCGCAGGGCGGTGAGCAGGTTGTCGCGGATCTCGGCGCGGACCGTCTTCTGGACGTGACCAGAGGTGCGGAGCTCGCCGACCGTGCGGATGTCAGGTCGGGTCACCTCTCCGACGCTACGCCGCGTTCGCGACGGCGACCAGGGCGGGCTGGAGGCGCGTGGCGGGCCCGCACCGCGCCTCCTGTCTGCTTGTGGGTTTCCATCGCACTTGCGATCATTGAGATCCCGGCGACGGAGCCGGATTCGAAGTAGGGGGATCCGGCTCCGCCCCCGGTTGCTCGTTCCGCATCTGAACCACATCGGCGATCTCGGCGTACGGTCCCATTTCGTGAGCAGCGCGAACGCAACCATCAAGAGCCTGGTGCCCGCCAGGATGGACCGCTTGCCGTGGACCCGGTTCCACTGGAGCGTCGTCGTCGGACTCGGCGTGTCCTGGATCCTCGACGGTCTCGAGATCCAGATCGTCTCGAACGCGGGTTTCCAGGCGGACCTGAACCTGTCGACGCAACAGGTGACCTTGCTCGGCACGATCTACCTGGTCGGCCAGGTCGTCGGTGCCCTGGTGTTCGGGCGCATGTCCGACCGGCTGGGGCGGCGCAAGCTGTTCATCCTGACGCTCGCGATCTACCTGATCGGCTCGGGCATCGCGGGCCTCGCGCAGGACTTCTGGTTCCTGGCGGCCTTCCGGTTCGTCGCGGGTCTGGGCATCGGCGGCGAGTACGCGGCGATCAACTCGGCGATCGACGAGCTCATCCCGGCGAAGTACCGCGGGCACGTCGACATCGCCATCAACGGCACGTACTGGGGCGGTGCCGCGCTCGGCGCGTTCGCGAACATCTACCTGCTCGACACGTCCTACTTCGCCGAGAACATCGGCTGGCGCATCGGGTTCTTCCTCGGCCCGGTGCTCGGCATCGCCATCATCTTCCTGCGACGCCACATCCCGGAGAGTCCGCGGTGGCTGATGACGCACGGGCGCGAGGAAGAAGCCGAGGCCACCGTTTCCCGCATCGAGGCGTCGGTGGAGAGGGCGACGGGCAAGCCCCTGCCGGAGGTCGACCAGTCGAAGGCGATGACGGTCACCCCGACCGACCGTGTCGGGTTCCTGGCCATCGCGCGCGTGCTGCTGAAGCAGTACCCGACGCGAACGCTCGTCGGCGCGACGATGATGATCACGCAGGCGTTCCTGTACAACGCGATCTTCTTCACCTACGCCCTCGTGCTCACGAACTTCTTCGGCCTGAAGACGGCGGAGACGGCGGTCTACTTCTTCCCGTTCGCGATCGGCAACCTGCTCGGCCCGATCATCCTGGGGCGCTTCTTCGACACCTGGGGTCGTCGGCAGATGATCTTCCTGACGTACCTGGTCTCGGGCCTCGTGCTCGCCACGTCCGCGTTCCTGTTCCGGGCGGACGCGATCTCGGCGACGGTGCAGGTCGCGTTCTGGTGCGTCTCGTTCTTCTTCGCCTCGGCCGGTGCGTCGAGCGCCTACCTGACCGTCAGCGAGATCTTCCCGCTCGAGCTGCGGTCGCAGGCGATCTCGTACTTCTTCGCCCTGGCGCAGATCTTCGGTGCGGTCGCGCCGACGATCTACGGTGCCTTCATCGGTGACGGCTCGTCGCGGGAGCCGCTGTTCTGGGGGTACCTGCTCGGATCCGCGGTGATGATCGGCGGCGGCGTGGTGGCCTTGATATTCGGGGTCGACGCCGCGCGGAAGGGGCTGGAGGACGTCACTCAACCGCTCTCGGTGCTCACCGGGGACGCGAAGTCCAACCGGAGGTGAGCCCTGCGGCGGCGGCCTGACATTCTGTATTCAGAGTGTTTAGCGCCGCCGTCGCAGCGCTGTCACTGTGCCTGCATGGCACTCCTCCACAGCGCGACACCGGCGACCACGATCCACGGCAGCGACCGCCCTCGCCTCGGGGGTGCCGTCCGTGCGTGAGCCTGGGCTGATGGAGCACACCCCCATCCGAGCCGGTGCCGGCGGCCTCGATCCCCACGGCCTGCGCCGCAGCCTGCTGCGCGACGCGGTGTTCCTGCGACTGCTCGACAACGTCCTGCGGGGGGAGTACCGCCGCGGGCAGCGGTTGCGGCTCGACACCCTGGCATCGGACATGCGGGTGTCGCGCACACCGGTGCGCGAAGCCCTCGTGACCCTCGAGTCCCTGCAGCTGGCCAGCGTGCAGCGGTACGTCGGTGTCGTGATCTCGCAGTGGTCGGTCGACCAGATGATCGAGCGACTGCGGATCGCCCAGGCTCTGCTCGTCGATCCGCCGTCGAACTCCGTCGGGTACCACGACCGGTTCGACAAGGTGTGGCTGCGGGAGTGCTGGACCGAGGCCGGTGCCTTCGTCGAACTCGGTGCCTGGTACCTGCGGCGCCGCGGGTCGTCGGTCAGTGGCGACTGGTTGCTGTCGCAGCGCATCGTGCTCGACATGTTCTTCACCGACGACGTCGCCCTGGCGAACGGGATCGATGCCGTGGTCGACCGGCGACGACGGGTCGAGATCGTCGAGCGGGCCGTGGCTGCTGCTGAGCGAGACGCCCTCGACGACTGTGCCGCGGCGCTCCTCGACCTGTCGTCCGCCCTGATCGCCCTGCCCGACCGCTTCCGGGTGGTCGTGTCGGCCTGAACCGACCTCGGCTGCGGATCCGCTCAGGTCCGCGCCGACCGCCGTGGATCCGCAGGTCGCGGCACTGAGCAGCGAGTGTCACCGGTGTCCCTCGCACTGGATCGTCAGGCAACGTCGTGGCAGCCTTGACCGGTTGCCGTCCCCGGCGTGTCCACCGACGACAGGAGTGCCCGTGAACGACGTCCGCGATCGATCCCACCGCTTGAACCGAGCGTCCGGGATCGCACGGCACGGACGTCTGCGGCGCTCGAGCCCCTTCGCGACCGCTGCCAAGACGGTCTCCGCCGTCGTCGCGGTGGCCCTGGTGAGTTCGGTCTCGGTCACGGCGATCGCGGCGAAGCAGGTCACGGACGACCTCGGTGACGGCGTCGAGATCCAGGGCCAGCCCGCACCGCAGGCGAAGGGCGGCGCGAAGCCGATCAGCGCCTTCAAGGGCGGGTTCAACATGCTCGTCGTCGGCACCGACAACGACCCCGAGCAGAGTGCTGCCTTCGGGGAGCGCGATGCGACCCTCAACGACGTCAACATCCTGCTGCACGTCTCGGCCGACCACACCAACGCGACCGCGGTGAGCATCCCGCGCGACCTCGTCACGCCGATCCCGGCCTGCAAGAAGACCGACGGCACGGGCACGGCTCCGGCGATGGCGGCGCAGCCGATCAACACCTCGTTCGGCGAGGGTGGCCTGAACTGCGTCACCCAGACGGTCGCCGGCCTGACCGGGCTCGACATCCAGTACTCGGCCGCGGTGTCCTTCAAGGGCGTCATCGAGATGTCGAACGCGATCGGCGGCGTGCCGGTCTGCGTCGCCCAGCCGATCACCGACTCGTACACCGGGCTGAACCTGCCCGCCGGCACCTCGACCCTGCAGGGCGACGAGGCCCTGGCGTTCCTGCGCACCCGGCACGGGGTCGGCGACGGGTCGGACCTCGGCCGGATCTCGAGCCAGCAGGTGTTCCTGTCGTCGCTGCTCCGCACCGTGAAGTCGAACGACACCCTCGGTTCGCCGGCCCGCCTGTACAAGCTGGCCCGGGCGGCGGCGTCGAACATGCAGCTGTCCCAGAGCCTGAACGACATCGGGACGATGGTGCAGATGGGCCTGGCGCTGCGCGACCTGCCGCTGGCGCAGGTGAACTTCGTGCAGTACCCGGGCACCACGGGCGGCACCGGTGTCTACGAGGGCAAGGTCGAGCCGACCACGTACCTGGCCGACCGGCTGTTCGCGAAGATCAAGGCCGACCAGTCGTTCTCCCTCGGGGCGGACAGCACGGGGATCGGGTCCGAGACGAACCCGACGAAGACGAACCCGACGCAGCCGAGTCCGCAGCAGCCGACCGCTGCACCGTCGTCGCCGGCCGCTGCGCCGGAGCCCGCGACCCCCGCGACACCGGCAGCGCCGTCGTCCGCTGCGCCGCGCACCCCCTCGGCGATGCCCGAGACCATCGACGGGCTCGAGGGTCAGTCCGCCGACCAGCAGACCTGCTCCAAGGCGTTCGGGTACTGAGGCGCGGGCGGACGGTCGCTTGCTTGCCGCCTCCCGCCCCTGCCCCCTTCCGTGAAAGCGACAGACTGCCGCCGAACATCCGCGGCACTCTGTCGCCCTGGCACCTGTGACGGCCGAGCTCGGCGGCGCAGTGTCGCTTTCGTGGGCCCGACCGTGGCCGTGCGTGCGTGCACCGGGACGTCAGCAGTGCACGCGCCCCCGAACGCAGAAACGGGGGCGCGGTGGTGGGCCGCGCCCCCAGGGGAAGTCGCTCCCCGCCGGGCGCCACGCGATCGGGCGCGCCGGGCCCGCACGGGGAACGACGTCGGGTGCTGTGTCGCGACGACGGGGACGAGCCCGGAACGTGATTGCCGCGTCCCGATGATGGTATGCAGTGGGGTACGCCCCGACAAGCCCGCCGTGTCCCCACTTCGGGGGACCGAGCGCGACGGGTCGAGCCACGCGCGGGCGTGCGTCGGGTCGAGAGTGGCGCGGTCCTCCTGTATGGTGGTCGCAGCGCTCGCAAGAGTGCTTGGAGACGTCGCATAGTCCGGCCGAGTGCACCACCCTGCTAAGGTGGAGTCCCCTTTGAGGGGACCGAGGGTTCAAATCCCTCCGTCTCCGCAGTGGGAAGGCCCACGTGTTCGTGGGCCTTCCTTTCACGCTTCGATCCATTTTCCGCGACGGTCCGTAGATCAGTTGGGGAAGAGTCGAGTGCTGCGTCGCCTGTGAGAGATTCGTCTTCGGCTGTAGGGAGCCTGGCTCCCGATTGCACTCCTACTGAGGCCCTCGGCGGTCGCAGGGGTGCTGTGCCCGTTGAGCGCCTCGAGGCAGATCGCAAGGGGGTTGCTGTACGCCGCAAGGCGCCGTTAGTTGTGTCGGCAGTGCAACGTAGGGTGCGTGCACGGTGGTTCACACGAGTGCGTAGTGGCGAGACAAGCGGCGACCGGATGGGCCGTACGATTTACATCAGCCCGATCGGACGGGTGTTGCGGAAGGTGGCCGGTATGACCGCTTCGGAGGCGACGAGCTTCGTGGCGTGCGACCCACGCCATGGCGCTCGGTGCGCAGCTGAGGGGCGTCTTCGTCATACGTCTAGCTCCGGCGTCGAACGGGCGGGGACCCGCCAGATGCCGGACCAGGGTCCGTTTGCATGGTCGATGCTTGAGTGGGGAGCGGCATGACGTTGACTTCCGTGCCGGCGGTTTTCCGGCCCGTTCAGTACCTGGGAAGCAAACTGCGGTCGCTTGATCCGATCGAACGCGTGATCGTCGCTGGCAGTGTCGTCGGAGAGACCGTCTGGGAACCGTTTACCGGGTCTAGCGTGGTCGCTCAGCGACTCGCCGCGTCTGGAATGCGTTTGGTCGCCAACGACGCGCTGATAAGCAGCTCCACGTATGCGGAAGCGCTGCTTGGGGTTGGTCGTAGCGAAGCCGACCACAATGCGGCCGACTTGATCGGTCTACTCTCGAAGTCCTTCGAGGGTGATTTCGGTCCGTGGGAATCCGCGGTCAGCGATGAGGACGCGGCCCTCGTGAGCGGCAACGGTGATGCTCTGCTCGCCCATGGGCGAGGCCTACCGCAGCGGTGGAAGACTCGGTTTGGCTCACCTGTAGGGACAGCCCCATCGGGGTTGCTGAGTTCGACTTACGCGGGCACTTATTTCGGGCTTCGGCAGGCGTTGGAGTTGGAGCGGCTACGAGGTCTTGTCGACGAGCTGACTAGGGACGAACGCATCGATTCCTGGCAGCGAGCGGTCATTCTGACGGCTATCTGTAGTGCGGCGTCGAAAGCTGTGTTTTCTGCTGGGAAGCACTTCGCGCAGCCTCTGCTCGTGCATGCGCGGAAGAGTCAGGCATTCCACGAACGGCGCATCGTGGTTGACCGGCGCGTCGATGTGCTCAGCGAAACCTACGAAGCCATTCGGACGATCTATCCCACGGCCCGACCCGGTGGGGAGGGCCATGAAGCGAGCGTCGGGCTGGCTGAACATCGCACAAGCGAGGATCTTCGCAGTCAGAATGTCAAGACAGTCTACGCTGATCCGCCATACACGGCTCAGCAATACTCTCGCTTCTACCACGTGCTGGACGTGCTCGTGGAAGGAGTGCCTGCCGACCTGCAGGTGAGAAATGGGCAAGTGACCCGAGGGATCTACCCGGCGGAGCGGTACAAGTCACCGTATTGCTCCCGCGTGCAGGCACCTCGTGCGTTCCGGCATCTCGCCGAAGTTACCTACGACGCTGGCGCGAGATTGGTGCTGAGCTACTCCGGAAGCGACGCGAAATCGACCGGCAACCCTCGGTCGATCGAGATGACCGACTTGCTGAGTCTGCTGCGGGAAGTTTTTCCCAGTGTCCACGTCGAGAGCCTCGACCTCAACTACCGCCAGTTCAACAGTGCTCGGAGCGCGAACGCTCATCGCAGTGACCCCGAAGTACTCATCGTCGCGGAGACTCATTGATCAATCGATACCTGGGTAACAAGCAGTCCATCATGACGCCGCTGCTCGACGTTGTGGCACAGCACGCAAACCCTGGGGACCATGTTGCTGACATGTTCTCTGGCAGTCTGTCGGTATCGCTGGGGCTCAAGCGTGCTGGCTATCAGGTCACGGCGAACGACGTGAATCTGTTCTCCTCCGTCCTTGCCGAGGCGTATCTCCTGCGGGACGCCCCGCCTGTTCCGTTTGTCGATGCACTGTTGCCAGAGCAGCCTTACCGTGCCGAATTGGAGCGGGCCGCAGCCGCGACGGTGGCCGCACTTCGTGGCTCGAGGGGCTACGCCTTCCTAGAAAACGAGGCGTGGCGGGCAGACTTTACTCTGTTCGTGACCTTGCTCGAGCACCTCAACCGTATCGAGTATGAGCAACTCTCGGCCCAGTTCAGGCGCAGTGACATATTTGACGCCTACTCCGAAGCGGGTCGATTCTCAGCGTTCACCAGCTCCCGCGGCGCAACCGGCCGGAGACGATTCTTCAGCCCCGCGAACGCGCAGCGCATCGACCTCGTGCTCAACCAATTGCGTGCCTGGCAAGCTGAGTCTCTGCTCGACGCGCACACGTACAACCTTGTCCTGGCCGTGCTCCTGCGCGCGGTCGAGAAGGTGTCGAACACCCAAGGGACCTACCACGACTTCCCCCGCAACCGGTGGGATTCCCGCGCTCTGGGATCAATCCGGCTGGAACCGCCAGCACTCGACGACAGCCTCGGTGGGGTCGGTGGGCACCGCGCGGGCCGGGAACATGACTCACTTGAGTTCATGGCCGAGGTCGCCCCACACAAGGTGCTCTACCTCGACCCTCCTTACAACTTCCGGCAGTACTCGGCGTACTACTTCATGCCCAACGTACTCAGCCGCTACGCGGAGATCGAGGATCTCGACGGGTACTTCGGGAACCTCAAGTTCGTTCGTGGACAGAACCCCGATGACGACTTCACCTCGACGTTCTGCAAACCGAGCCAGTTCATCGGCGACATGGCGCGGCTGATCGAGCGCGCGGAGTGCGAGACGGTGATGATCAGCTACTTCACCGGCAAGAACCACTGGACCGAGTTCGACAGCGGCCCCAACGACACCGGTCGCGAGATGCTCACCCGTCTGCTGACGGGCGACGGGTTCGAGCCCGACAGCCTCGAGGTGCATGAGATCTCCCGTCGCAACTACGCAAGCTACGGCGGGTACACGGCTCGCACGATCGACGAGCTCATCTTCACCGCCCGGATACGGCATGATGAGGACCATGACACCGGGGGAAGCATTCATAACAGAGTTCAAGCCGTGGGTTAAGTGGGCCTACCCGACGACCGGGAAGGTGCCCCAAGGCGCGCTTCTCGACCCGTTCGCCAGCTCCTTGCGGAACACCAAGGTCATGGTCGAGCGTCTCGAGGAGATCGCGACGCAAGGGGTGGTCGGTGGGAATGACCCAACGCAGGCTATCGGCGACATCCGAGCCACGCAGCTAGCCACCGGGTCGTCGACCGCTGCTGCGATCACGCCGTTCGGTGCAGAGGTGCGGAAACAGTGGAGGGATCTCGGCGTCGCCGCAGCTGATGCCGAACACGAGATCGCCCGTTGTGGTGTCCTCCTCCGCGTCGGTATCGAGCACGGCATCGGTCAGTATGTCGACATGTTCGCAGCGTGGACACGACGCACGGCGTTGCAATCCGCAGCTTACTGGCTGCAGGACCGCTGGCACCTCTTCACCTCCTCGTACCTCGACAAGACCAGCGACAGTGGCTACAACGCATTCAAAGTGATCACCGTCCTCAACGACGGCAAGATCGGCACCGAGGCGGAGTGGCAGCAGCTCGCGGACAGTGACGACGAACTAGCGCCGCACCTCGGCGTCCTAATAAGCAGGGTTGCGTCCCAGCGATCGAACCAGCGCGCGAACTTCTGTAAGGCGATGGAGCTGTATCGCCTCGCCGCGTCCAGCGACGACGCGGTGCCGCAGCAGATCGTCGCATGGAGGCGGCCTTGACTACTCCACTTACAGATACCGAGGAACGCATGGCACGCAGCGTCGGCTGGCAGCCCGCCGAACCCACCTATGCATGGACAAAGGATCAGGTTGACGAACCATTCCGACCGGCGCAGTTCGATGACCTGGTTCAAACCGTCACCCGAGAGGTGAACGCGGCTGGCCTCGTCATTAAGGACGCCGACCGGTTCATCCGCCGATCAGTCACGGCTGTGCTCTCCGGTCACGTCGTCATTCAGGGGCCGCCCGGCACCGGCAAGACGACGTTCGTTCGTATCCTCGCCAAGGCGTTGGAGGCGGACCTTCGCACCACGACCGCGACGGCCGAGTGGAGCACCTACGACGTGGTCGGCGGCCTTCGGCCCGCACCTGAAGGCGGCCTCGAACCGGTGCTCGGTGCGGTCGCTGAAGCCGCACTGGAATGTGCGCGGCGGGTGGCCCGTACCAGCGGTGGAGCGAATCCGGCGCAGTTGCAAGCAACATGGCTTCTCGTCGATGAGCTGAATCGCGCCGACATCGACAAAGCGATCGGATCGCTGTATACGGTTCTCTCCTCAGTGACGACGGACCACCTTCTCGATTCTCCGTTAGAACTGTGGTTCGAGCGCCCCGGTAGACGAGAACTCTGGTTGCCGTCTCGGTTCCGCATCATCGGCACGATGAACGACGTCGACACGTCGTACGTCAACACCCTCAGCCAAGGGCTGACGCGCCGCTTCCAGTTCGTAACATTGAGCGTTTCAACGGAACCTGTAGATCAACAGAACGAGGTCGAATCCGCACTGAAGCAGGCACTGGCCTGGGTTTCGCAGCAACGGCAGACACCTCCCCGGGACGCGGCGGCGGTTCTTGCCGCGCAGCAGTCCGTCGCAACGATGCTTCGCGACCTCCTGGCCTTCGCTCGAAATTCCCCCGACGTGTCATGGCCACTCGGTACGGCGCAGATCCTCAGCGTATGGCGCACAGTCCTCGTCCCGTTGCAGGACCCGTTGCAGCCCATCGCGTCGGAGGACCTTGATGAAGCAATCGCAGACCTGATCGTTCCCCAGGCCGGTGCCCTGAACGAGCCGGCGCTCAACTCGCTCGGCAGCTGGATGCAGGGCCGTCAACTCAAGACGAGCGAGAAGGCCGTGAAGCACCTGCTCAATACGACATCAACGTTCTGACGTGGGACCACTTCCTGATTCCCACCGAGAGCTTCCATCGGCAAGTCGGGCGGCGGCCGGGCACTTTTCGGTCGAGGGACGCCGCACCGCTGTCAGCGCAGCCTTGCCACTGGTCGCTACTTACTTCCGGCAAAGCGGCGACCAGCAGTTTGACCGTCAGGGTGGTCTGAACGCCGGTCGCTACGACACTGCGCACCAGGAACTACTAAACGCGCTTCGTCTTCGAGTCGCGATGGCGTCCGCACCACGCATCGTTGAGATCGCGCGATCCGTCCTGCGGCGGCCGAACTTTCGATACGGGCTGGTCCGCGAGGAGCAGGTCGGCGCTCTACGTGGTCGACTGGACAGCAGGGCGTTCATCGCGTCGCTAGGACGCACCCACGCGGTCCCGCGGTTCCCGGTGATCAGTGTTCGGCGCCACCTCACGACACCGGAGAACGTGCTGGTCACCGCAGCCGTTCTCCAGGTGCTCCGCGAGCTGCGGGCGCCGTTGGCGCGGAACCTTCCGATGTCGGCGCCGGACCGGAGGCGAGCGTCGCGGCTGGCGCGCGAGCTGGAGCACTTCCTTCGCACGTCGCAATTCGAGGACTGCACGTCTGCCGCACTGGACTCCCTCCGACGCGGTCGCATCGGCGCCCTGGCTGACGTAGTGCGTCGGCGCCTCGTGGCCGGGCATGTCGGCAATTCCGAGCCATACGAACGGATTGTGGATTGGGTGTCCCGCGGGCTCGACGGCAGGCCCGCGGTAGATCCGGGCGAGCTGGATTGGGACTTTTACGACAATTCTTTCGACACAACGCTCTTCGAGATATGGTGCCTGAGCATCTTGAAGGACAAGATGACCGCCAGACTCGGACCAGTGGCTGATGAATCACGACTCCTCGTCGGTGTAAACGCTCCGGTCGCCACGTGGCAGAGCGGCTCAACACGCATAGACCTGTTCTTCCAGAGGGAACCGCAAACGATGGATCGGGCGATCACCCCGCGTTGGCGTGGCTCCGGAAGAAGAATCAGCGGCCGGCCGGACATCACGGTGATGGTTTCGGCGAGTGGCAGGTCAAGAATGGTCTTCCTCGATCCGAAGCTCCGCCAGCGGGCAGACAGCGAACCGACGGAAGAGCTGTACAAGATTCTCGGGTACTTCAACAACTTCAAGTTCGATGGTGAGGGCCGGGGCGGGATCCTCTACTACGCCCCTCAGCCGCAAGGTCTTGGCGCAGTCGGGTATACGGCTGCGGAGCACGGGGGACAACTTCTGTCCATCGCTCTGGACCCAGAGCGCGCCGAAGCGAGCCACGATGACTGGGAGGAAGTGCTTCGCCTCATCCTCGATCCAACACCACCACAGGAGGACGGGCCGAACGAGTCACTCCGCGAGGGCGACGAACCCGCGGCCTGAGCACAGCGGTAGCGATGTCACTCCACGGCGCAGGAATGCTGAGCGGCCAGTTCGGTCCCGACTAGTGGTGCTATCTGGCGCCGGGCCACGGCCGAGGCAGCTCCTAAGTGTTGTCCGCCCGTGTACGCCGTCTCAACTTCCTCATGTGGCGGTACCGAGCTTCTTGCTCGGCTTCTGCGTCCGGTGGCCGACTGGTCGCAGGTAATGATCAGCCCCGTACCCCTGAATCTGCAGCACGAAAGCCCGGTCCGATCGGACCGGGCTTTCGTCGTTCCTGGCCCCCGAAGCGCCCGCGTCAGACGGTCGCGATGCTCCCCGTCGTCGTGGTCCGCACCCCCGCGCGCCCCCGACGCACCGCGCCCATGGCCACGAGCGTCAGTACGACGGCCACCAGGGTGATGCCCGACCCCGCCCAGATCGGCGACGTGTACCCGAGGCCGGCGGCGATCGTCAGACCACCGATCCAGGCCCCGAGTGCGTTGCCGAGGTTGAACGCGGCGATGTTCGCCCCGCTCGCCAGGGTCGGTGCGTGGTCGGCGTACTGCATCACCCGCGTCTGCAGGGCCGGGACGGTCGCGAACCCGAACGCCCCCATCAACACGAGGGCGATCACGGTGAGCACCGGCGAGGTTGCGACGAGGGCGAACACCGCGAGCACCACGGTCAGCACGACGAGCACCACGAGCAACGTGCGGTCGATCGAGCGGGCCGCGAGCTTGCCGCCGGCGAAGTTGCCGACGAACAGCCCGGTGCCGAACACGATGAGCAGCCACGGCACCGCCGACGACGGGAACCCGGACACCGAGGTCAGCGTGTACGCGATGTAGGTGAAGGCGCCGAACATCCCGCCGTAGCCGAGCACGGTCATGCCGAGTGACAGCCAGACCTGACCGGACCGGAAGGCGCCGAGCTCGCGGGAGAGCGACGGGACCTCGGTGGAGCGGACCGCGGGGACGAGGGCGAGCACGCCGATCAGGGCGACGACGCCGATGGCCGCGATCGCCCAGAACGTCGCACGCCAGCCGGCGGCCTGGCCGAGGAAGGTGCCGAACGGCACGCCGAGCACGTTCGACGCGGTGAGCCCGGCGAACATCAGTGCGACGGCCGAGGCGCGCTTGGACCGCTCGACCATGTTCGCGGCGACGACCGAGCCGATGCCGAAGAACGCTCCGTGGCACAGGGCGGCGATGACACGGCCGGTCATCATCACGCCGTAGGTCGGGGCGATCGCGGACAGGGTGTTGCCGACGATGAACAGCACGAGCAGCCCGAGCAGGACGGGCTTGCGGGGGAGTCGCGTGGTCGCGGCGGTGAGCCCGAGGGCCCCGACGATGACCGCCAGGGCGTACCCGGTGACGAGCCAGCCGGCGGTGGTCTCGGTGACGCCGTAGTCGGCCGCCACCTCGGGCAGCAGGCCGGTGATGACGAACTCGGTCAGGCCGATGCCGAATCCGCCGAGTGCGAGGGCGATGAGTCCCGCGGGCATGGATGTCCTTCCGTTGTGCAGCTGTGCCGCGTACGCTGGTTGTTGCAGACGCGGGATATCGATAGTTGCACGCGCGGGGTATCCGCGCAAGCAACTGTCGCCGTCTGCATCGACCGAAGGAGCCCCGATGTCCGTCGACGACACCTCCACCGCCGTCCGCGCCCACGGCTGGCGCACCCTGGCGGCGCTGCACGGCCTGATCGAGACGCGCCTGGAGCGGGCCCTCCGGCAGGTCGACCTGTCCGTCGTGGAGTTCACGGTGCTCGATGCCCTGCGCCGCCAGGACGGCTTCCACATGCGCATGCAGCAGCTCGCCCGCGCGGCCGCCCTCAGCCCCAGTGCGACCACCCGGCTGGTGAACCGGCTCGAGGAGCGTGCCCTGCTGACCCGTGTCCTGTGCGCCGACGACCGTCGCGGGCTCTACACGGAGCTCACGCACGCCGGGCAGGTCCTGCTCGAGCGTGCGACACCGATCCACGCCGAGGCGCTCGAGGGCGCCCTCGCCGAGGCGCACGAGGTCCCCGAGCTCGCCGACCTGGCTGAGTCCGTCGACCGGCTCGAGGGTGCGCGCGTCTGACCTCGGGTCACCTCGCACCCGGCCTGGAGGCCCGGCGCACCTCCGCCCCGCCGGCGTCGGCCCCGGGGCGGTCACCACTCAGGCGCGCGGCGGCCCCGTCGTCGACCGCAGGACGAGCGTCGGCGGCACGAGTGTCCGGATGGGATCCGCCGGCGTTCCCGAAATTGCGCCGATCCGCTCGACCAACCGCGCAGCCGCCAGGCGCCCGACCTCGTCGTTGTGCGGGTCGACCGTCGTCAGGCGCAGCAAGGGGGAGGCGGCGAGCGGGGTCTCGTCGTTGCCGATCACCGAGACGTCCTGCGGCACGCGGAGTCCGGCTTCCTGCACGGCGGCGATCGCGCCCATCGCCATGACGTCGTTCGCGGCGAACACCGCGGTCAGGTCGGGGTGCTCCCGCAGGGCGAGCCGCATGCCCTCGTAGCCGGTCGTCTCCGAGGTCGGGCCGGAGCCGTAGACCAGGGGTTCGATGCCGGACGCGACCAGCTGCGCGACGGTGGCGTCGCGGCGGAGCGCAGCCGGGCCTCCCGAGCCGGTGACGTGGGCGATGCGGCGGTGACCCAGGCCGATCAGGTGATCCGCTGCCAACCGTCCGCCGGCGGCTTCGTCGGAGGCGACCACGTCGAGTCCGCCGGGGACGTCCTCGCGCGCGCCGGCGACCACGACCGGGGTGTCGGTGGGGACGACGACGTCGGGGAAGCCCTCGGCGGCGAGCACCACGCCGTCGACCCGCAGGGAGACCAGGTCGTCGAACGGGGACGAGTCGAGGTGGGCGTTGGCGCGGGTGTCGGCGAGGGTGAGGCGGAGGCCGTGCGGGGCGAGGGCCTCGCGGATGCCGTCGAGCATCGGGACGTACCAGGGGTTCCGGAAGTCGTCGACGATGACCCCGATGGTGCGGGTCCGGGTGCCGGCGAGGATGGCGGCGGCGCGGTTCGGGCGGTAGCCGAGCTCCGCGACGGCGGCGAGCACCGCGGAGCGGCGGGCCGGGGAGACCCCGGGATCGTCGCGCAGCACCATCGACACCAGGGACTTCGAGACGCCTGCGCGTGCGGCGACGTCGATGATCGTCGGCGGGCGAGGGGTCACGCTGAGCCTTTCCGGCACGGTGCTTGACAGGACATGGGCTGGTGCGGCTACAGTCTACCGACACGTTCTGGAACGTTCCAGAATCGGGATCCAGCGACCTTCTCGAAGGAGAGAACATGAGCGACAGCATCGGCGTCGCCGTCATCGGCGCGGGCATGGCGGGCAAGGCCCACATGGCTGCGTGGCGGAACGCACCCTCCCTCTTCACCGCGACGCTGCCGCCGGTCCGGCTCGTCTCGGTCGGCGACGTCTACGAGCCCGTCGCCGCCGAGGCCGCACGGCGCTTCGGCTACGAGCGGCACGACACCGACTGGCGGGCCATCGCGGCGGCGGACGACATTGACGTGGTGAGCGTCGTCGTCGCGAACACCCTGCACCGCGAGATCGTCGAGGGGCTGCTCGCCGCCGGCAAGCACGTGCTCTGCGAGAAGCCGCTGTCCGACTCGCTCGACGACGCACGCGCGATGGCGTCCACCGCTGCCGAGGCCGCGCAGCGCGGGGTGCTCGGTCGCATCGGGTTCACCTACCGCCGGGCTCCCGGTCTCGCCGCCATCAAGGAGCTCGTCGAGGACGGCACGCTCGGCCGGGTCCTGCACGTCTCCGGCCGGTACTGGACCGACTACGGCGCCTCGCCTGACGTCCCGTTCTCGTGGCGCTTCGCAGGGGAGCCCGGGTCCGGTGCGCTCGCCGACGTCGGCTCGCACCTGTCCTACGTCGCCGAGTTCCTGGCCGGCCCGGTCCGGAGCGTCAGCGGTGGGACGTTCACCACGTCGATCACCGAGCGCCCCGTGGCGGCCGGTCACGCGCTGCGGGGGCAGGCCGTCCCGCTCACCGGAGAGACCGCGGCCGTCGGCAACGACGACTACGCCACGTTCAGCGCACGGTTCGGCGACGGCACGGTCGTCGGGTCGCTCGAGGCCTCCCGCGTCGCGGCCGGGCACCCGAACGGCCTCGTGATCGAGGTGTTCTGCGAGCGCGGCGCCGCCCGCTGGGACCAGGAGCGCGCCTCCGAGATCGGCCTCGCGCTGCAGTCCGACGGCTCGCGCACGGGTGGGTACCGACAGGTCGTGCTCGGCCCGGACCACCCCTACGTCGCGGGCGGCATGGCGATGGACGCCCCGGGCGTCGGCTGGGGGCAGAACCAGATGTTCGAGTACCAGGCCCGGGCGTTCCTCGACGAGATCGCGGGGCTGTCCGGCGCCGTGCCCGACGCTCTGCCCGCGAACGCCACGTTCGACGACGGCGTGCACAACATGGAGGTCCTCGACGCGGTGGCACGGTCCGCCGCGGCAGGGGGCACGTCCGTCGACGTTGCCGACGCTGTCGTCCCGACCACGGAGGGTGGTGTCCGCGCATGAAACTCGGTCTCTACAACGCGATCCTGCACGACCGGCCCCTCGCCGACGCACTCCGGGTCATCGCGGACAACGGGCTCGCCGGCATCGAGCTGAACACCGGCGGGTTCCTGCCCCCGGTGCACGTGCCCGACATCGACGCGATCCTGCAGGACGACGGGGCGCGTGACGCGTTCCTCGCGCAGTTCGCGGGGACCGGCGTCGAGATCGCCGGGCTCAACTGCAACGGCAACCCGCTGCACCCCGACCCGGCGATCGGTCCCGCGCACGCCGAGGACGTCCGGCGCAGCATCCGCCTGGCGGCCCGCCTCGGGCAGGACCGCGTCGTCACGATGTCCGGACTGCCGGCGGGGGAGCCGGGCGGGACGCGGCCGAACTGGATCGTGAACGCCTGGAACTCGGCTGCGCTCGACGTCCTCGAGCACCAGTGGAGCGTCGCGGTGCCGTTCTGGCAGGAGATCGACGCCCTGGCCCGGGAGCACGGTGTGCAGGTCGCACTCGAGCTGCACCCGCAGAACCTCGTGTTCAACCCGGCGTCGATCCGGGAGCTCGTCGAGCGCGGCGGGCTGACCAACGTCGGGGTGGAGCTCGACGCCTCGCACCTGTTCTGGCAGCAGATGGACCCGGTGGCGGTCGCCCACGACCTCGGGCCGCTCGTGTTCCACGCCGCCGCGAAGGACGTCCGGATCAACCCGCACGCCGCGATCAACGGGGTGCTCGACAACTCGTTCCGCCGGTTGTCGCCGGACGAATCACGGACGAACCTCGGCGGCGACGAGTGGGCGAACGAGTGGCCGAAACCGTCGGCGTGGGACTTCGTCGCGCTCGGCAAGGGCCACGACGAGGCGTACTGGACGACGTTCCTCGAGGCCCTGCGTGCGATCGACCCGGACATGTGGGTGAACATCGAGCACGAGGACACCGAGCTCGGGCGCGAAGAAGGGGTCGCGGTCGCCGCGCGCGTGCTGCGCGCCGCGGACGCGGCGCTGGCGCCCCGGTCCTGACGGTCCGTCAGCCGACCCGGTCACTGCCTGGAGGCCCGTGAACCGTTCCGCGAACCGGGTGACGGACCCGCAAGTGGCGGGCCGTGCCTCCCGGCCCCACCACACGCGGATCGGCCACCGGTGCGCGGAACGACCAGTCCGTGCACCCGTACCGGGTGCTGTCACCGGCCCGATGTAGCATGCACGACACCTGTCCCCGACGATGGAGCCCTGCGTGCCGGAGCCGACCCACCCCGCCTTCCCGCTCGAACACGTGCGGGCGGTGGGCGACGACATCGTGGCCTCCGTCGCCACGGTGATCGACGGCAAGGCGGAAGCCATCCGCACGGCCCTGACGGTGATGCTCGCCGAGGGGCACCTGCTCGTCGAGGACGTCCCCGGCGTCGGCAAGACCGTGCTCGCCAAGGCGCTCGGCGCCTCGGTCGGTGGGTCGGTGAACCGCATCCAGTTCACCTCGGACATGCTGCCGTCCGACGTCACGGGCGTGAACATCTTCGACCAGTCGTCCGGCACCTTCCGGTTCTCGCCCGGCCCGGTGTTCGCGAACGTGGTCATCGGCGACGAGATCAACCGCACCAGCCCGAAGACCCAGTCCGCCCTGCTCGAGGCGATGGCGGAGTCGCAGGTCACCGTCGACGGAGTGACGCGCCCGCTCGACCGCCCGTTCATGATCGTCGCGACGCAGAACCCGATCGACATGGAGGGCACGTACCCGTTGCCCGAGGCGCAGCGCGACCGCTTCATGGCCCGCATCGCGATGGGCTATCCGAGCGTCGACGCCGAACGGCAGATGCTCGCGAACCGCGGCGGCAGCGACCCGCTGTCGCGCCTGCGGCCGATCGTCGACGTCACCACGCTGCGGGCGATCATCGAGACCGTCGCCGGGGTGCACATCGCCCCCGACGTCGAGGCGTACATCATCGCGATCGTCCGGTCGACGCGCACCCACCCCGACCTCGTGCTCGGTGCGAGCCCCCGCGCGACGCTGCACCTGGCGCAGGCGGCCCGTGCGCACGCCGCTCTGCTCGGCCGCCCGTTCGTCACCCCCGACGACGTCGCGACGCTCGCCCCGATCGTGCTCGCGCACCGGCTCGTGCCGGTCGCCCGTGGGCTCGGCGGCACCGGCGAGGACACCGTGCGCGAGATCGTCGTCCGCATCGTCTCCGACACCGCCATCCCGTTCACGGCCACCCCCGTCCGCTCCTGATGGCCGGTCCATCGGCACCGCCGTCGCTGCTGCGACGTGTCGGTGCCGCGCGGTCCACGGCGGCGCGATTCGGCCGCCGGGGGCTGTCGTTGGCCCGACGCACCCCGTTCCCGCGCCCGACGATCCGGGGCTGGACGGTCATCGCCGTCGGCATCGGCCTGGTCGGCGGCGGTCTGGTCGGCACCACGAGCGTGGCCGTCACGGCAGGCCTGCTGCTGCTCGTGCTGGTCGTGCTCGGCATCGGGATGGCGTTCGTCGTCGCCACCCCGCTCCGCGGCAGCCGCAGCACCGTACGGGCGATCGTGCAGGTGGGCGAGGTCTACCGGGAACGCATCACCCTCGGCAGCACCAGCCTGCCGATCGGCCCGCGGGCGACGCTGCTCGTGCGCGAACAGCTCGAGGACGCCTTCGCCAGCCTGGCCGAGGCGGAGACCTACGCCGAGGTCGGGCCGAACCTGCCGCCGGCAGTGCTCGACGTCGAGGCACTCGCGATGCACCGTGGCCGCTCGCTGGTCGGCCCCGTGACGATCCGGGTCGAGGACCCGTTCGGCCTGCTCCGCATCGACCGTCCCGTCGTCCCTGCTGAGGAGGTCGTCGTCGTCCCCGCCTCGGCCCCCCTCGGGGCGATCGACGCCGGGGCGCTCGCCGGTGCGGTCTCGGCCGACGAGGGCCGGGTCGGACAGGGTGGCTCGGCCGACGACAGCGAACTCCGCCCGTACCGACCGGGTGACCCGATCCGCCGGGTGCACTGGGCCCAGAGCGCTCGGCGCGGTGAACTGCACGTCCGCCAGACCACCCAGGCCCAGCCGCCCGAGGCCGTGATCGCCCTCGACGTCCGGCGTGAGTCCTACCAGCGGCTCGGCCGAGAGGACCTCGCCGAGCTCTCCGACCTGGGCGGCGACCAGGCCTTCGAGCACGCCGTCGTGGTGGCCGCCAGTGTCGCCCGCGCGCTCGCAGCCCGGACCTCCCGTGTCGTGCTCGTGTTCGACGGTCCCGAAGGCGCGACCCGGCACGCGGGCGACGTCGGTGGGCTCACCGACGTGCTCGTCGGGCTCGCCGACGTCCGGCTCCGCTCCGACGCCCGCGAAGTCACCGACGTCCTGCCCGAGGTCCGCGGCCGCGACGTGCACGGCATGACCGCCGTCGTGACGGGCACCTGCACCGCGGAGGAAGCCGCCGAGCTCGTCAGCGCGACCAGCGGTTCGAGCCGCGGCATCCTGGCGACGATCGTGCCGCCGGACCCGGCCGTGCGGGGCATCCTCGACCGCGGCGGCTGGCGGACCCTCGTGGTACCGGTCGTCGGCGCGACGCCGTCCGGGGCCGCACGGTGACCGGGGTGAGCGCACCGGCGCGTGGCCGTGCCGACGTGCGCGAGATCCTCGACCGCGACGACGACCTGCGTGACGTCCCGAGCGCCTGGGTCGTGGCCCTCGCGCCGGTGCCCGTGCTCCTCGCCGCCCTCGCCATCCGGCCGCTCGTGCAGGGCATCGCCTGGTGGGCATCGGGTGTCGTCGTCGTCGCCGTGCTCGTCGCCGTGATGCTCGCCGTGCGCCGCCAGACGCCCGGCATCCGCTTCGTCGTCCTGGTCGGCACGGTCATCGCCTGCTCGTGCGCCGCCGCCCTGGTGAACGACATCCAACCGCTCGGGTGGCTCGACGCCGACGGGGCCCTCGGGGAGACGCTCGCCGCGATCCGCCTGAACCCCGCACCACTGCCGCAGACCGACGCGATCCGGCTCGTCGTCACCGCGTCGATCGGCTGGGTGGCGGCGGTCTCGCTGTTCCTCGCCGCCATCGCGCGGATCCCGTCGCTCGCCGCGGCTCCGGCCCTCGTCATCCTGATCGTGCCGGGTGTCATCACCGGGCAGCCCGCCGGCACCCCGCTCGTCATCACCACGGCGGTGGCGTTCCTCGCCCTGCTCTGGCTGTCCGTGCGTCCGGTGCAGCGGGCACTGCCGGCCGCGGTCGTCGGGGCGATCGGGCTCGTCGTCGCCATCGGGCTGCCGACGATCGTGCCGCTCAACGCCAGCTGGTTGTCCGGCGTGACCGGTGCGATCCAGTCGCCGATCCAGCCCGGACGGCCCGGCACCCTGCTCGAACTCGGCAACGACCTGCGCCGTCCGAGCGAGCTCGAGGTGTTCCGGTACCGCTCGTCCGACGGGCAGCCCGAGTACCTCAAGCTCGCCGACCTGGACGAGTTCGGCACGGGGGACTGGGTGCCGACCGTGACGAACGCGGCCGAGGCCGACACTGCCGACGAGCAGCAGTGGGCCGAGGGCGTCAACCCGCGCCTGGCGAGCCGTGGCGACGTCACGGTCCGGATCACCGGGCTGTCCAGCACCTACCTGCCGGTGCCGTCGGGTGCGGTGTCGATCGAGTCGCAGTCCACCAACCTCGACCTGTCGCAGTGGCGGTGGATGGGGAACTCGAGCACCGTCCGGTCGACCGGAGCCGCGACCGCCCGCGGCGCGATGTACGAGGTCTACGGGGCCTCGACGTTCGCTAACGACTACCTCGACGCGGTCGCCGCCTCGGGGGTGCTCGCCCGCTCCGACGGCCGTGGCTTCCGGGAGCCCAGCCGTGAGCAGCTGCGCACCGACCTCGCCCTGCCCGACGACCTGCCCGCCAACATCTCGACCACCGCGACCCGCGTCGCAGCAGCCGCGACCGACGACTACGGGCGGGCGCGGGCACTCGAGCAGTGGTTCCGCAGCGACCTGTTCACGTACTCCGAGACGGCCCCCGTCGAGCAGGGCTACGACGGCGACAGCATGGACGTCGTCTCGACGTTCCTGAAGGTCCGCGACGGGTACTGCGTGCACTTCTCGTCCGCGATGGCCGTGATGGCCCGCACGCTCGGCATCCCCTCGCGCATCGCGGTCGGGTACCGGGCCGGGTCGCCGCAGCCCGACGGCGAGTACTCGGTGTCGAACCGGCAGCTGCACTCCTGGCCGGAGCTGTACATCCAGGGCGCCGGGTGGGTCGCCTTCGAGCCGACGCCCGACTCCGACGAGGCCGCACCGTCCGAGGAGCCCTCGGCCTCGCCGACCGCAGCGGCACCGGAGACCCCGCTGCCGGCGCCCGAGCAGACCACCCCGGCGGACGAATCAGCGTCACCGACCCCGTCGGCGTCCCCGGTTCCGGGTGCCACGGGTGCGTCCGGCACCGGCGGCGGCGGAGGACCGGTCGGGCTGCTCGTGGGCCTGCTGCTCGTGCTCGCGGTCCTCGTCGCCCCGGGCCTCGTGCGTGCGGTTCGCCGCAGGTCGAGGCTGTCGGCGATCGCTGCCGGGCGCTCACCCGCCGTGCAGGCGTGGCGCGAGTTGCTCGACGACGTCGCCGACCACGGGTACGCCCCGGGCCTCGCGCCGCCGGGTGTTGCCGCCGCCGTGGCCCGGACCGCCCGAGCCGTGCTCGGACGCCTGCGTCCCGGGTTGCCGGAGTCGGTCGTGCCGCACCTGGAGGCCGCGGTCGATGCGGTCGATCGCGAGCGCTTCGCCGCCGACGGGGCCGCATCGGTGGACACGGCGGCGTTGGAGCGTCACGTCCGTGACGCTCGGGAGGCGCTCGACGCCTCGGTCCCCACGGTGCGCGTCGTGCGGTCGCGCCTGTTGCCGCCGAGTCTGCTGCCGTCGTCCGCCTGGTCCCACGACGGGCCGAAGCCCCGCCGTCGCGATCGTCGCACGGCCTGACGCGGGCGCGTGCCGGCTGTCGGGTGCTGCACGGTGCGGGGTTCGTCGGGTGGTGCGTGGTTGGTGGCTCGGTGCGGGGCTGTAGGCGGGCACCGGGCGGTCGAGCGGGCACGGGGTCGTGAACCTCGCACGGTGCGGGCTCTGCTGGGCGATGGCTCGGCGGGTGTTGCACGGTGCGGGGTTCGTCGGGTGGTGCGTGGTTGGTGGTTCGGTGCGGGGCTGTAGGCGGGCACGGGGCGGTCGAGCGGGCACGGGGTCGCGAACCTCGCACGGTGCGGGCTCCGTCGGGCGATGGCTCGGCGGGTGCTGCACGGTGCGGGGTTGGTCGGGTGGTGCGTGGTTGGTGGTTTGGTGCGGGGCTGTGGGCGGGCACGGGGCGGTCGTGCGGGCACGGGGTCGCGAACCTCGCACGGTGCGAAGCCCCGCCGCTGCCGCCGCACGCCGCCCGCGCCCGCGCCGCCGAGCGCGGCACCCCGCGTCAGCGCCGGCGGATGACCGCCTCGACCAGGGTCGCGACGAGCTCGCCCGGATCGACCCCGGGCAGCGCCGGCGCGTCGAACACCAGGCCGACGTTCGCCCCGATGAGCACGGTCGCGAACTCCTCCGGGGTCATGCCGACCTCGACCTCGGGGTGGGCACCGAGCCACAGCCGCACCAGCTCGAGCACCCCGTCCTGCAGGATCCGGCGCTGCCGGATGAACTCGGGCAGCAGCTCCGGGTGCCGCACCGCGTACCCGCGGAACGCCGAGAGCAGCGCGAACTGCTCGCTCTGGTCGTTCTGCCCGAACGCGGCGCGCAGGACGTCCCCGACGTCGACCGCGGCGATGTCCGCGTGCACGAGTTCCTGCAGTGAGCCGAGCACGACGTTCGTGGACCGCTGCATGACCTGGGCGAGCAGGTCTTCCTTGGACGAGAAGTTCGAGTAGACCGCACCCTTGCTGAACCCCGCGCGCGCGGCGACGTCGTCGAGCCGTGCGCCGTACACACCCTGTTCGGCGAAGACCGCGGCTCCGGCGGCGAGCAGGCGTTCCCGGACCTCGGCGCGCGGAATGCGTTGGGTGGGGGAAGCGTCGTCGCTCATCGGTTGCTGCTCCGACCTGTGGTGGTGGTCGTCGGGGAGAGCATCGTGGTGGAGACCTGCCGCGCCGCGCGTCTGATCCCGCGCGGCATCAGCGAAGCCCCCATCCCCACGTCTGCTCGGAACCGGCGCGTTCGGGTCGCGTCGGTGCTGTGCGGACAGCGTTCACCGGGACCATCCCCGGCAGAACTGCCAGGACGATACCCGGCGGTACTGATCGTAGCGTCGCGGGGCCGCGGAGGACAGCCCCTCAGTCCTCGTGCTCTTCTCGGACACTGCCGGCACCGGTCCGACGGCCCGGGCGGCGGAGCAACCGGAGCGCGTCCGGCCGCAGGCTCCGACCCCGCCGGAGCAGCGAACCGAGGGTCGACTTCGGCTGCCAGTCGCGGCCGTTCGGCAGCCCCCAGCCCCGCCGGACCGCTCCCCAGCGCAGCCCGAGCGACAGGGTGATCGCGAGCAGGATGCCGAGCGACGGCGACCCGAGTGCCGAGGCGATCACCATCACGGCCGACGCGGCGACGGCCACGGTGGCGTACAGCGCGTTCCCGCCGAACACCGCCGGCACCCGCCGCAGGAGCAGGTCGCGCATGGCCCCGCCGCCGACCGCGGTGATGGTCCCCATGATGATCGCGGCGGGCCAGTCGAGCCCGGCGTCGTAGGTGCGCTGCACGCCGACCACGGCCCAGAACCCGATCACGGCGGCGTCGAGCACGGTGAACAGCCGGTCCCAGGTGAGCTCGGAGAACGACACGAGGAACGCGATGAGTGCCCCGGCGACGGCGACCGGCACGTACAGCGGGTCGACGAGCGCGACGGGTGGTCCGTTCTGCAGCAGGGTGTCGCGGAGCATCCCGCCGCCGAGTCCGGAGACGAACCCGACGACCAGGAACCCGAACAGGTCGAAGTCCATCGCGCGGGCGATGGAGCCGCCGAGCAGGGCGGACGCGAAGACCCCGGCGAGGTCGAGCACGTTCGTGACCGACGCCAGGCCGTCGACGGACAGCAGGTTCATGAGAACCATCAAACATCACGTCGCACGACTGGCGGGCCGTTCGACGGTTAGGTTAGCCTCACCTTCGTCATGCTCGCCACTCTCGTCATCGGTCTCCGTGAAGGCCTCGAAGCCACGCTCATCGTCGGCATCATCGCCGCGTTCCTGCGTCGCAACCGCGTCCCGCTCGCCCCGATGTGGTCGGGCGTCGGGCTCGCGGTGCTGCTCAGCATCGCCGTCGGCTTCGGGCTGCAGGCCGTCGAGCAGGCGCTGCCGCAGGCCCAGCAGGAGGGCATGGAGGCGGTCATCGGCATCGTCGCCGTCGTCTTCGTCACGGGCATGATCGTCTGGATGCGCACGCACGCGCGCACCCTGACCGCCGACCTCGAGGCCAGTGCGACCGCAGCGCTCGGCCGCGGCACTGCGTGGGCCCTCGCCGGCATGGCGTTCCTCGCCGTCCTGAAGGAGGGCTTCGAGACCTCGGTGTTCCTCCTCGCCACGTTCCAGGCGTCGTCGGACACCGGCCTCGCCGCCCTCGGTGCCGTGATCGGCATCGCGGCCGCGGTCGTCGTCGGCTTCGGCATCTACACCGGTGGCGTCCGCCTCAACCTGTCGCGGTTCTTCACCGGCACCGGGGTCTTCCTGGTCTTCGTCGCGGGCGGCCTGGTGCTGACCGTCCTCCGCCGCGCGCACGAGGCCGGCTGGATCGTCATCGGCCAGCAGCGCACCGTCGACCTGTCGTGGCTCGCCCCGAACGGTTCGGTGCAGGGCGCCCTGGTCACCGGCGTGCTCGGCATCCCGCCGGACCCGCGGGTCATCGAGGTGCTCGGCTGGGTCCTCTACGTCGTCCCCGTACTGGCCCTGACGCTCTGGCCGCGCGCCTGGCGTCCCTCGCCGGACCGCGTGCCCCGGGTGCGCGCCGTCGTCGCCGGCGCACTCGCCGTGGCGGCAGCGGCACTCGCGATCGCCGTACCGACGGGCGGGGTCGACCTGCCCCGCACCACCGCGGTCAGCGGCGACGCCAGCTCCGTCTCGGCCAGCGTCGACGGTGCGTCCGGCGTCCTCCGCGTGGCCGGCACCGGAACCGGCCAGGAGGCCCGACTCACCCTGCCGACGTCGGCCCACCGCCGCGTCACCCGCTCGGGCGTGACCGCCGACCGGTGGCGCGTCGTGCAGGACGGAAACACTGAGCAGGGGAGCGGTGCCGACCGTCCGTCGACGCTGACGCTCGACGACCTCGTCACCCTGTTCGGCCGCCTGCCCGTCGGGGTCTCCCCGTCGACGAACCCCGGCCCCTTCGCGGCGCGCTGGGCCGTGCGCGACACGGTGACCCTGTGGACCGTCCGCGGTGGGGTCCTGGACGCGACCCGCGACGAACGCGAGGTGCTGACGCTGAGCGGTGGGGGCCTCCCGTCCGCGCGCACCACGACCCTGGACCGCACCGTCTGGTCCGTCCCCGATGCCCGCGTCGAGCGGTCGGCCGCCGCGGTGGCCGCAGCGGACTCGCGATCAGCCGACCTGCTGCTCTGGAAGGCCTGGCTGCCGATCGCCCTCGGCATCGCGGCCGCCGCGCAGGCGCTGCTGGCCCTCCGTGACCGCCGTCGCCGGCGACTCCCCACCATCCCCACCCCCGAACCCGTCCCCGCTCGTGGCCCTCCGGCCGCGGACCCTGCAAGGAGCACCGACCATGTCCTTCGGTAAGCCCGTCCGACCCCTGATCACCCTGGGCGCCCTCGGCGCCGTCACCGCCCTCGCACTCACCGGGTGCGCCGGCGGGTCCACCGGAGCCGACGGCTCCGGCGACGCGAAGGTCTCCCGCGTCACCATCACGCTCACCAACGACGGGCAGGACGCCTGCGCGGTGTCCTCGACGAAGGTCCCCGCGGGCCCCGTCACCTTCACGGTGAAGAACGAGTCGTCGACCGCGATCACCGAGGTCGAGCTGCTGCAGGACCAGCGGATCCTCGGCGAGAAGGAGAACCTGGCGCCCGGCCTCGACGCCGTCCGCTTCACCGCCACGCTGACCGGCGGGAAATACCAGGTGTACTGCCCCGGTGCCGAGACCGAGCTGACGGACGTCACCGTCACCGGCAAGGCCGCGTCGACCGCGAACAGCAGTGCCTCGACCCTGCTCCGCGACGGGACGAAGGGCTACGCGACCTACGTCGACGGCCAGGTGACCGACATGGTCGCCGCGGTCGAACAGATGCAGGAGCACATCGACGCCGGCGACCTCGACGCGGCGAAGACCGACTACGCGAACGCCCGTCCGTTCTACGAGCACGTCGAGAGCGACGTCGACGGCTTCGTCAAGAAGGGCTTCAAGGCCACCGACAACGCCGGCAACCTCGACTACCTGATCGACATGCGTGCCTCGAACCTCGACCCCGCCGTCGGCTGGAGCGGGTTCCACGCCGTCGAGAAGGACCTGTTCCAGGCCGGGAAGATCACCGCGTCGACGAAGCAGACCGCCGCGGACCTGACCGAGGACGTGCAGCTGCTCGCGAAGCTCGTGCCGACGCTCGACTACAAGCCGGAGGACCTGGCGAACGGTGCCGCGGGTCTGCTCGAAGAGGTGCAGTCGAACAAGATCACCGGCGAGGAAGAGGCGTACAGCCACATCGACCTCGTCGACCTCGCTGCCAACGTCGAAGGTGCCCGTCAGGCCTTCGCGTACCTCAAGCCGGGGCTGACCAAGCTCGACCCGACCCTGACGAAGCAGATCGCGAAGCAGTTCGACGCCACGAACACGCTGATGGACGGCTACCGCGACGCCGACGACCTGGGCGGCTTCGCCACGTGGGACGCCGCCACCAAGAAGTCCGACGCGAACACGATCTCGCAGCAGATCCAGGCGCTGCAGGACCCGCTGTCCCGCCTGGCCGAGAAGGTCGCGACCGCGTGACCGAGCCGGACGAGGCACCCCGCGCGGACGAGGCACCGCGGGCGAACGTCTCCCGCCGCGGGCTGTTCGGCGCCGGCCTGGCCGTGGCCGGCGCCGGGGTCGGCGCGGCTGCGGGCATCGGCGGCGCCACCGCGGCGACCGGCGTGAACCCGTTCACGGCGGCGACGAACGGCGACGAGTCGATCGACCTGTCGCAGAGCCAGCCGTTCTACGCCACCGCGGCCCGGCAGCCGCAGGGCGGGATCCGCACCACCCCGCAGCGGTACTGCGTCTACATGACGTTCGACCTGTCGACGACCGTCACGACCGAGCTGCAGGTGCTCCTCGCCCGCTGGTCGGCCGCGATCGCCCAGCTGCAGGCCGGCAAGACCGTCGGCAGCGTCGAACCCGCGCACGGCAACGGGGTCGGAGCCGACACCGGCGAGGCGCTCGACCTCGGGCCGGCGTCCCTGACCGTCACGGTGGGCCTGGGCCCCGGCGTCTTCGACGAGCGCTTCGGGCTCGCCGACCGCCGTCCGGCCTCGCTCGCCGACATCCCGACGCTGCCGAGCGACAACCTGCAGGAGGGCCTGACCGGCGGGGACCTGTCCCTGCAGGCCTGCGCCGACGACCCCCAGGTGGCGTACCACGCCGTGCGCGACCTGGCACGGATGGCCCGCGGCACCGCGACCGTCCGCTGGACCGTGCTCGGCTTCGGCCGGGCATCGGCCGGGCCGCACCAGAGCACGCCCCGCAACCTGATGGGGTTCAAGGACGGCACCCGGAACATCACGACCGACGCCGACCACGACCGCTTCGTCTGGCTCGACCGCGACGCCGGGTGGATGGCCGGCGGCAGCTACCAGGTGGTGCGGAAGATCCGCATGAACATCGAGACCTGGGACGCGGACGTCGTCAGCGACCAGCAGCGGGTGTTCGGGCGGACGAAGATCCAGGGCGCACCGCTCTCCGGCGGGCAGGAGCACACCACCCCGGACTTCCACGCCAAGGACGACGACGGTGCGACGAAGATCGACGCGACGTCGCACATCGCCCTCGCCGCGCACGAGGCCAACGGCGGCGTGAAGATCCTGCGCCGGCCGTACAACTACACCGACGGGCTCAACGAGTACGGCCAGCTCGACGCCGGGCTGCTGTTCATCGCCTACGTAAACGACCCGGACCACTTCACGCGGCTGCAGCGGAAGCTCGGCGCCTCGGACCGGCTGAACGAGTACGTCTCGCACATCGGCTCCGCGGTGTTCGCCGTGCCGCCGGCACCGCGCAAGGGGTCGTACATCGGCGAGCAGCTCTTCCGATGAGCTGAGTCGCTGACCTGAGGCGCTGACCCGAAGGGGTGGGCGCCCTCCGCCGTTTCCCTGGAGGCGGAGGACGCCCGCGTCGCGGAGTCTCGCCGAACGGAACCACCGTCGACTTGCTGAAAGCGACCCGGCACGACGCGTCGCGGTGCGACAACCCCGAGAGTACCCCGCGGATCCGCGGATCCGCAGTGATCGACCGGGATGGGACAGCAACCGTGACCGCCGGGTCGCGCGAGGTGTGCGCCGGACGTGCTCCGGGCCTCCTGACCGACGCGAACGGGCCGCCTCACCAGGGTGAGACGGCCCGTTCGCGTGTGTGCCCGCAGGCTCGGGGTCAGTCCGTCAGGACCGTCGCGGCACGTCGTGCGCGGTTGCGGCGGAGGACCACGAGTGCCGTGATCCCGGCGAGCAGGAGCAGGCCCGCCGTGATCGCCGGAGCGGTCAGGTCCGCACCCGTGTAGGCGAGGTCGCCACCGGCGCGCGGGTCGTCGTCGGTCCCGCCGACGCCACCGATGCCGGCGTCGTCACCGTCACCCGCGCCGGGGCCGGGGATGACCCCGCCACCCGGGTTCGGGGTCGGAGCCGGGGTCGGGTCGACCGGGTCCGTGGGGTCGGTCGGGTCCGTCGGGTCGGTCGGGTCGACCGCTGCGGCGACCGGGATCGTCACGGCGAGGGTGACTGTCTGGCCACCCGGCAGGGTGACGACGAGCGGCGCGTCCGTCGTGGCGACCGGCTCGGCCACCGCGGCGAGCGAGACGGAACCGGCGGTGCGGGCGGAAGCGCGTGCGGCCGGCGCCTCGATCTCGGGGACCGTGACCGTCAGGGTCGCGCGACCCTGCTCGTCGTTCTTGTCGGTGATCGTCGGGTCGATCGCCGACGTTGCGAGCTCCTTGCCGTCCGCGGTGACCGAGACGGTGCCGGCCTTCTCGGGGTCCTCGCTGCTGAACACGAGCGACGACAGGTCGAGCTCGATCTCGTCACCGGGCTGGAAGCCACCGGCCGGGGTCGGCGTGACCGTGACACCGACGGCGCGCTGGTCCTTCAGGGGCGTGACCTTCGGGTTGGCGAGGAAGTAGTCCACCTGGGCCTGCAGGTCGACCTGGCCGGAGTCGGCGACGTTCGTGCCGGTCGCGAAGGCGGCGAAGTTGTCGCCACCGGTCGACAGGAACGAGTTGACGGTCACCTTGAGGGTGTCGGTCAGCGCGATCGCCTTGCCGTCGAGGGTCATGCCGGTGATGCGCTCGCCGCGACCCTTCGACGGGTCGTAGGTGTACGAGAAGCCGTCCGAGACGCCGAGCTTCAGGAACGGACGCTCGAGGCCGTCCGGCTGCCACTGCTGCTCGAGGGCGTTCTTGATCTGCTGGCCGGTCATGTCCTTCGTCACCAGGGTGTTGGCGAACGGCTGGACGAGCGCGGCCTCCTTGTAGGTGACGGTGCCGTCCGGGTCGCCGGCGCCGCTGGACGCGTAGACCATGTCGGTGCGGAGGCCGCCCGGGTTCATGAAGGCGACCTGCGAGCCGTTCCGCTCGGTGGCGCTGCGCTGGACCTCGGCGATGTAATTGCCCAGGACGGACTCGCCGCCGCGGTTCTCGGCCTTGCGGTCGGACTGCACGGCGCGACGCAGGTCACCCGTGATCTCGCCGAGCTTCTCGCCGCCCTTGACGTCGGCGACGGCCTTCGCGGCGGTCACGATGTCGCTCACGGCGTTGACCGAGGTGGTGTCGGCGGGGACACGCTTGTCCTCGTTGACGGAGGTGACCGAGGACGTGATGCCGGTGAGCTGCTTGTCGGCGTCCACGGTGAGCTGCAGGTGTCCGAGGTTCACCCCGTAGGACCCGGCCTGGATCACCGGACGCTTCGTGCCGTCGGGGCCCGCGATGGAGTGGTTGTACGTCGCGTGGGTGTGCGCCGACACGATGGCCGAGACCTTCGACGAGACGCCCGAGGTGATCTTGCCGAACGCGCCGGTGCCCGTGGCGTCGGAGAGCGCGCTCGTGGTGGCGCCCTCGTGCACGAGGAGGACGAGCACGTCGGCCTCGCCGTTGTCGTCCTTGCCGTCGGTGAGCTGCTCGGCGTACCGGTTGACCTGGCTGACGATCGGGGCCATCGCGAGGCCCTCGACGCCGCCGGGGCTGACGAGCCCGGGGATGAGGTCCTCGGTGGTGGCACCGATGAAGCCGACCTTGACGCCGCCCTTCTCCACGATGGAGTACGGCGTGAAGGCGGGGTCGGTGGTGCCGGCCGTGACGATGTTCGCCGAGACGTACGGCCAGTCGGCGCGGTCCTCGATGCGGCCGGTCAGGTCGTCCTGGCCCTTGTCGAGCTCGTGGTTGCCGATCGCGCTGACGTCGAGGTCCATGGCGTTCAGGGCGTCGATCGTGGGGGAGTCCTGCTGGATGAGCGAGGTGAAGGTCGAGGCGCCCACGTTGTCGCCGACGCTGGCGAAGATCGTGTTCGGGTTGGCCTCGCGGTACGACTGCACGACGCCGGCGAGCTTCGCGGCGCCGGCGGCCTTGTCGGCGGCGGTGCCCTCGGACTCGATGCGACCGTGGAAGTCGTTGACGTCGATGATGTCGATCGTCGTGTCGCCCTCGGCGGCGACGGCTGCGGACGGGACGGACAGTGCGACCAGGACCCCGGCGGTGGCGAGGGCCGCGCCGGCGCCGAGGCGTCGTCGGGTCGTCGCACCGGCGGTTCCGGTGGTGTGGGAAGTGTTCATCGCCGTCGAACCTACGAAGACGCACAGGCGACTCGCCAGACCCCTGCGCAACTCGTCACACGACGTTCACACGGCCGTCCCCTCCGCCCGCCCGACCCGGTTCAGTCGCGGCCGAGGGCGCCCTTCACCCGCTCGGTGACCTCGGTCGCCATCGCCTTGGCGGAGTCCTTCACGACGTCGAACTCGACCGGGTCACCCTTCAGCAGGCTCTTCGCCGTGTTGATCGCGTACTCCTTCGTGATGTGCGGGGGCAACGGCGGGACGCTCCGGCTGACGTACGCGTCGATCAGGGTCACCCCCTGGTGCGCGAACGCGCGCTCGACCGCCGCCTCGACCTCGGAGTCCTCGTGCACCGCGATGCCCTGGAACCCGAGCAGCGTCGCGTACCCGGCGTAGTCGATCGACTCGACGTCCTGCGAACCGCGCCACATCGGGTTGCCGTCCTCGGTGCGCATCTCCCACGACACCTGGCCGAGGTCGTCGTTGTGCATGACCACGATGACGAGCTGCTGGTTCGGCCAGGCCGCCAGGTACTTCTTCACGGTGATCAGCTCGTTCATGCCGAGCATCTGGAATGCACCGTCGCCGATCGTGCACACCGCCGGACGGTCCGGGAACGCGAACTTCGCCGTCACCGCGTACGGCATGGCTGCGAGCATCGTCGCGAGGCGGCCGGACATGTCGCCGCGCATGCCCTCGCGCAGCCGGATGTGGTGGCCGTACCAGTCGGCCGTCGTGCCGGCGTCCGCGGTGACCGTGACGCCGTCGGGCAGCCGGTCGTTCACGGCCTGGATCACCCGGCGCGGGTTCACGCCGTCGTCGTAGGCGACCTCGGACTGCGCACGCATCTCCGACTCCCACTCGCGCATCTCGTCGGCGACGGTCTGCTGGAAGGACTTGTCGGTCTTCTGCTCGAGCAGCGGGAGCACCGCGTCGAGCGTCGAGCCGACGTCGCCCCACAGGTTCAGCTCGGTCGGGTACCGCAGGCCGAGCTGCTCAGGCTTGATGTCGACCTGGATGCCCCGGGCCTGCCCCGTCTTCGGCATGTACTCGCCGTACGGGTAGTTCGTGCCGAGCAGCACGAGGGTGTCGCAGTCGCGGATCTGGTGCAGCGACGGCAGCGACCCGAGCAGCCCGAGCTGCTGCGAGTGGTAGGGCACGTCGGACGGGATCACGTCCTTGCCGCGGAGTGCCGTGATGATCCCCGCACCCGCCTTCTCGGCCGCTGCGAGCACCTGGGCCGTCGCACCGCGCGCGCCCGCACCGACCAGGAACGTCACCTTCGACCCGGCGTTGATGATCTCCGCCATCTTCCGCACCTCGTCGGCGGGCGGCGTGATCCGGGTCGACGCGGGGACGTCGCTCGACCGCGAGGCCCAGTGCTCGAGCGGCGGAGCGTCGTACGCCATCGCCTGCACGTCGTGGGGCAGCACGACGACGGCCGGCTGCTTGCGGAGCGACGCCGTGCGGAACGCGGTGTCGAGCACCACGCCGACGGCTTCGGGCGTGGCCACCGTCTGCACGTAGCAGGCGACGTCGGCGAACACGCGCTCCAGGTTCGACTCCTGCTGCGTGAACGACCCCATCGCCGCGAGCCCCTGCTGGCCGACGATCGCCACCACCGGCTGGTTGTCCATCTGCGCGTCGTACAGCCCGTTCAGCAGGTGGAAGGCGCCGGGACTCGACGTCGCGACGCAGACCCCGACCTCGCCGGTGAACTTCGCGTGCGCGGTCGCCATCAGCGCCGCGATCTCCTCGTGCGTGGGGCGGACGTACTCCAGGCCGTCGCCCTTCGAGGCCGCCTTGCCGAGCGCGCCGTCGAAGGCGCCGATCCCGTCGCCGGGGTACCCGAACACGCGGGAGACCCCCCATGCCTTGATGCGGTCGATGACGAAGTCGCTCACGGTCGTGCTCATGGCACCAGCGTGCGCGGGCGCGCACGGGTCCGTTCACAGGCACCGGTCTGGAGGCCCGGATCACGTGACCGACGTCGGTCACGTGATCCGGGCCTCCAGGCCAGGGCGCCTGTGCTAGCTGGTGCTCGGTGTCGGCTCCTGCTCGGTACCGGCTACGGTTGCTGCGCGATCAGCGGACGCAGCGTGCGGTGCGCGATGCGCAGCCCCTCGAGCACCCGGTCGTCGGTGCCGCCCCAGAGCGGGTCCTCGTGCTCGACGCTCAGCGTGCCGTCGAAGCCCGCCTCGTAGAGGCGGTCGACGACGCGCGGCCAGTCCACGACACCGCGGCCCGGCACCCGGAACCGCCACCAGCCCATGTCCCACGGGTCGTCGCCCTTGTCGACCTTGCCGAAGAACCCGTACTCGTTGCGCCGCTCGGGGAACAGCTCCAGGTCCTTCGCCTGGGCGTGCACGATGTGCTCGGCGAACGGCAGGATCGTCTCGACCGGGTCGATGCCGATCCACGTCAGGTGCGACGGGTCCCAGTTCAGGCCGAAGCCCAGGCCGGTGACCCAGCTCCAGAGCTCGGGGGAGTACGCGATGTTGCCGGGGTACCCGTCGGGGTGCCAGCCCTCCATCACGCAGTTCTCGATGATGAGCCGCACGCCCCGCTCGCCGGCGTAGTCGACGAGCTCGGGCAGGACCCGGTTCCCCTCGGCCATGTTCTCGCGGACGGACTTCGTGGTGTCGCGGCCGATGAAGGTGCCGACGTACGGGATGCCGAGCGTCTGCGCGGTGTCGATGGCGTGCTTGAGGTGGGTCCGCACCGCGGCACGGTGCTCCGGGTCCCGGTGCAGGTTGTTCTCGTAGTACGCGAGCGCCGAGATCTCGAGGCCTGTCCGGTCGAGCAGGGCGCGGGTGGCCAGGGCGTCCTCGTCGGTGAACGTGGCGACCGGCAGGTGCGCCGCCTCGAAGTCGCGACCGCCGGTGCCCGGCCAGACGGCGACCTCGAGCCGCTCGTAGCCCTGCTGCTGGGCGAACCCGGCGATCCGGTCGAGCGACCAGCCGGGCAGGCAGGCCGTCAGCATGCCGAGCTTCACCGGATCTCCCGCCAGGTCGTCTCGGCCGCGCTGCCGATCACGGCCTCGATGATGTCGGCGGAGCGGGCGCCGTCCGCGAACGTCGGCAGTCCGTCGGGGGCCACTCCGGTGCGGACCGCGGTGTAGGTGTCGGCGACGAAGGCCGCGAAGGCGTCGAGGTACCCCTGCGGGTGCCCGGCCGGCACGATCGCCAGCCGGCGCTGGTCCGGGTACCCCTGCGACGGGTCGCGGACCACGATCTGGGCGCCGCGCTCGTTGCCGAACCACGCGGACTCGGGCTGCTCCTGGTCGAACGCCGCGCTGCCACGGGTGCCGTCGACCTCGAACCACAGGCGGTTCTTCCGGCCCGACGCGACCTGCGAGATCACGACGTTGCCGATGCGGCCCGTGGCGGTGCGGAAGGTGGCGACGGCGGTGTCCTCGGTGGTGACCTCGGCACGCTCGGCCGCGTCGGCCACCGGGTCCGGGTCGGGCGAGCCGGAGAACGACGGGCCGGAGGCCGCCGGCCGCGTCGGGTAGACGATGTCGGTCGCGGCGGACACCGAGGCGAAGCGCTCACCCGTGACGAACTCGACCAGGTCGCACCAGTGCGAGCCGATGTCGGCGAACGCGCGGGACAGCCCGCTCGAGGTCGGGTCGACCCGCCAGCTCGAGGCGTCCTCGTCGAGCATCCAGTCCTGCAGGTAGTGGCCGTGCACCGCGAGCAGTCGGCCGAGCTCCCCGTCGGCGATGCGCGCCCGGATCTCGCGGACCATCGGGTGGTACCGGTACACGAACGGCACGGTGGCCACGACACCGGCTTCGGCAGCGGCGGCGACGAGTTCGGCGGCCTGCGCGGGGTCGATCGCCAGGGGCTTCTCGCACACCACGTTGATGCCGGCCGCGATCACCGCGAGCGCCTGCGGGTGGTGCTGGTCGTTCGGGGTGCAGATGTGCACGACGTCGGGGGCGTCGGCGATGACCTCGTCGAGGGAGGCGTAGCCACGGGGCAGGTCGAGCTGCGCCGCCACCTGCTCGGACCGGGCGGCGTTCCGGCCGAGCACACCGAGGACCTCGGCGCCGGAGGCCCGGGCCGCCCGGGCGTGGACGCCGGCGATCATGCCCGTCCCGACCACGGCGACACGGAGGCGTCGCCCTTCGTACCCACTGCTCATGGTGCTCCCTCGCGCCGGAATGACACCACCGTAGCGGCCCGGTCATCCACCGGGGCCGATGAGTACCGTCTGCTGCATGTCGAGCCTCCAGACCAGCCTGCTCATCCTCGGAGCCAGCGGCGACCTGTCCAAGCGCCTGCTCCTGCCCGGCCTCGCCACCCTGCTCCAGGTGAAGGACGACTGGGACGTCCAGCTCGTCGGGGCCGGTGTCGAGGACCTGTCCGACGCCGACTGGAAGGCGCAGGTGCGCGAGTCCTTCGAGAACGCGCAGGCGTCGAAGAACGAGGAGGACGAGGGCGCCTCGGGTGAGACATCGCTGCCGGAGCGGCTGCAGGCCGTGGTCGACGCCTCGACCTACCGGAAGGCCGACGTCACCGACCCGGACGACCTGCGCGCACTGCTCGCCGCGTGCGAGCACGACCCCGCGATCTACTTCGCGCTGCCGCCCGCGGTCACCGAGAAGAGCTGCGAACAGCTCGCCCACCTCGACCTGCCCGCCGGCACCCGCCTGGCGCTCGAGAAGCCGTTCGGAACCGACGCCGACAGCGCCTCGCACCTGAACGACCTGCTGCACTCGTTCATCCCCGAGGAGCGCATCCACCGCGTCGACCACTTCCTCGGCCGCTCCACCGTGCTGAACCTGCTCGGGCTGCGCTTCGCCAACCGCATCATCGAACCGCTGCTCTCGTCGCAGCACGTCGAGCGCGTCGACATCGTCTACGACGAGACCCTCGGTCTCGAGGGCCGGGCGCGCTACTACGACAAGGCCGGGGCGCTCACCGACATGATCCAGAGCCACCTGCTGCAGGTGATGGCCGTCGTCGCGATGGAGGCCCCCGCCTCGATCAAGGCCGACGACCTGCGCACCCAGAAGGAGCTCGTGCTGCGGGCCGTCCGACCGTGGGGCGGCGACGTCGTCACCGCGGGCAAGCGCGCCCGGTACACCGCCGGCACGGTCGGGGACCGCCAGTTGCCGTCGTACGTCGACGAGGACGGCGTGGACCCGTCGCTCGGTACCGAGACCCTCGCCCAGCTCACCCTGGAGATCGCGAACTGGCGCTGGGCCGGCGTCCCGTTCACCCTGCGGTCCGGCAAGGCGCTCGCCGCACAGCGCCGCGAGATCGTCATCACGTTCAAGGACTCCCCGCACGTGCCCGAGGGGCTCACCGGCACCGAGCTGCCCGACCGGCTGCGCATCTGGATCGCCCCGGACGAGATGCAGCTCGAGCTCAACGTCAACGGTGCCGGTGACCCGTACACGATCGACCACACGAGCCTCGAGGTGACGTTCAACCCCGGGCGTCTGAGTGCCTACGGCGAGGTGCTGGCCGGCGTGCTCGAGGGCGACGCCACGCTGTCGGTGCGCGGCGACAGCGCCGTGCAGGGCTGGAAGGTCGTCGGGCCGTTCCTCGACGCGTGGAAGGCCGGCAAGGCTCCCCTCGACGAGTACGCCGCCGGGTCCGTCGGCCCGGACGGCTGGGACAACATCGAGGCCTGAGCCCGAGTGGCGGCGTAGCGTCGGGCGACGTGAACACCACCGACGACGTCCTGCAGACCGTTCCCGAACCCGCCGGCGCCGACATCCGTGTCGACGACGTCCCCTACGACCACGAGGGCACCGAACTGCTCGGTGTGCTCGCGAAGGACGCCGCGATCGCGGGCCGTCGTCCTGCCGTCCTCGTCGTGCACGACTGGCACGGCGTGAACGAGCACGTCGAGGCCCGGGTGACGATGCTCGCCCGGCTCGGCTACGTCGCGTTCGGCGCGGACATCTACGGAGCCGGCGTCCGCCCCGGTGACGACACGGCGGCCCAGGTCGCCGGCGGTTTCTACCAGGACCTGCCCCTGCTGCGGGCCCGCGCCACCGCCGGGCTCGAGCGACTGCTCGCCGACCCGGACGTCGACCCCACCCGTGTCGTGGTGATGGGGTACTGCTTCGGTGGCTCGACCGCACTCGAGCTCGCACGGACCGGGGCCGACCTGGTCGGTGCCGTGGCGTTCCACGGTGGCCTCATCGCGCACGACCCCTCGGACGCCGCGGACATCCGGGCGAAGCTGCTCGTCCTCACCGGGGGTGCCGACCCCGTCGTGCCGGACGACGCCGTGCACGCGTGGCAGGACGAGATGCGGGCGGCGCCGGACGTCGACTGGCAGGTCGTGACGTATTCAGGCGCGATGCACGCGTTCGCCGTGCCGGGCACCGACGCTCCGGACCACGGCGCGCAGTACCAGGAGCGCGCCGACCGCCGATCGTGGCAGGCGCTCCGGGTGTTCCTGGCCGAGGTGTTCGACGAGGAGCCCGCGGCGCTGTGACGGTGCGGCCGTCGGAGACCGTTCGCGACACGCCGAGCACGGGGGCCGGAGGGCCTCGATTGGCGCCCGGGCCGCACCTGTTGTAGAGTCTTCCACGGCCGCAAGGCCACGCGCTCGTAGCTCAATGGATAGAGCATCTGACTACGGATCAGAAGGTTGGGGGTTCGAGTCCCTTCGAGCGCACAGGCAAGCAGAACGACGAAGGGCCCCGGTGGATTCCACCGGGGCCCTTCGTCGTTCCGGCGTTCCGGCCGGCGTGCGCGCACGGGTCCGTCGGTCGCGCGTCAGCTCCGTGCGTCGCGCGTCACGTCCGTGCGACTTCGTGAGCAGGAACGGTCGAGTCCCCGAGACGGACTCGACCGTTCCTGCTCACGAAGTGGCCGGCGTGTACGGCTGGGCCGCCTCGATGACCTCGGACGCACCGGCGATGCCGAACGACGTGAAGAGCGGTGCCCACAGCGCCTTGAGCTGCGCCACGAGCTCGTCGTCGGTCAGCTGCGTCGAACCGTCCACCATGCCCAGCGTCGTGTTGAGGAGCAGCAGGACGGACGGCTGGACCGCGGCCGCGTCGACGTCCGCCGCCGCGACCCCGGCGCTGACGAGCTCGCCCCGCGTCATCTCGAACCAGTCGAAACCGCGCGGCACCGGCACGCCGGCCTTGCCGAGTTCGTGCAGGAGCCGGACCGCGCCGCCCGCGACCGAGCCCCGGCGGACGTCCATCCCGGTGGTCAGGAGGAACACCGTCAGCCGCTCGATGCCCGGCTGCGCGGGGAGTGCGTCGAAGAGTGCACGCCACCGCTGCTGCTGCAGCTCGATGACCGCCGTCGCCAGGTCCTTCTTCGACGGGAACAGGTGGTACCCGATCGCCGACTTCGGCTTCCCCATCGCCTCGGCGACGCGGGAGAACGTGGTTGCCTCGTAGCCGAAGGCCGCGAACTGCTGGCCCGCGGCGTCGATGATGGCTCGTCGAGAGGCCTCCATGGCGAGCTGCCGCTGGTTCATCTGGCGCGGTGTCCTTCCTCGCCCGGAGCTGAGCGATCAGTGAACACCACATCCTAGGGCCGCTCACGATGACGACCCGTCCCCTGCCCGCGTCAGGCGGCGCAGAACGTGTGCCAGGCCACGTCGATCCCCTTCCGGTGCAACGAGTCGAGTCCGACGTCGAGGTGCTTCCGCTCGGCGTCCACCAGGTGTGCGCACCGGTGGTCCTGGGCGACGGTCTGGGCCTGGCCGAGCGCGGTCACCAGGTCCGTGTCGATGGCGTCGAGCTGGGGGCGGATGGTCGTCAGATCCGGGGCTGTCGTGGGTGCGGTCCACGGGTTGTGCGTCCAGTGGTTGATGAGGCCGCGCTGGACGACCTTGCTCGCGGCGATCTGCGCGCGGATCACCCGGGTGACCAGGACGGGGTCGACGCCCTGCTGCTCCGCCAGGGTCACCGCTTCGTCGACGACGGCCTGTTCGCGCACCGGGTCGGCGACCGGCTTGCCGCTGAGCCACTTCGACTCCGCCACCGGGTCGGCGAGCTCCAGCCGTCGGAGGATGAGCGCGCCGATGGTGTCGAGCTCTGCCGTCGACGCCGCGGGACGGGAACCGTCGTGGGAGATGGTCATCGTGGAACCCGTCGGTTCGGCGGACGTGGGCAGGGGGTCGGCGTTCGCCGCCGTGGTCGGCAGGGCGATGCCCGCCGCGAGCAGCCCGAGGGTCAGGGCCGTCGCGGCGGTCCGACGGCTGCGGTGCCGGGCGGTGGTCGGGGTGGTGGGGTGTGCGGTGTTCACGGGGTTTCCTTCCCGAACCGGCGCCGGACGCGTCGGGTCAGATCGTCGATGATCGGTTTGATGACCTCGTCGTAGAACGGGTAGACGCCGAAGTGGTCGGCGCCTTCGTCGCAGTAGCAGTCCATCGAGATCGCCTCCTCGAAGTTCGAGAAGACGTAGGTGGCGCGGTGCGGGAACACGGCGTACGGCTCGTCGTCACGCGGGGTCGTGGTGGTCACGGCGGTGCTCGATCCCGGTCAGCGGCCGGTCAGTCGGCCAGCAGCGCCGCGGGGACGCCCGGGTCGCGCCCGGAGTCCACCACGGCGTCGATCTCGGTGGACCCGTTGCCCGACCCGACCGTGCGGTTCTGGATCTGGTTGAGCGACCAGTTGCCCGGCAGCGGCTCGAGCTGGTTGCCCGCCCAGGCCGGCGACATCCCGGCGACGAACGAGAAGTGCGCGAGTCCGGCGCTGCTCACGGCGGTGCACGTGGCGCGGGAGCCGTAGACGCCCGCCTTGTACAGGTTCCCCCGGTCCCGCAGGCCGGCGGCGACGCCACGGAAGTACGGCACCACGAGCGACTCGTCCTGCGCCGCGGTCGCGTCGAAGTCGGCGGCGAAGTAGACGGTGGTCTGCTTCGGGATCCCGAGCTTCCGGGCCGCGTCGTGGGCGCGGTGGGCGTCGCGGACGCCCTGTTCCTCCGTGAACCACGAGGCAGCGAACCCGCCCTCCTCGAAGATCGGCCACAGCCCGAGGCCGGCGCTCGCCATCACGCGGAGTTCCTCGGGGGTCAGGGCCTTGTCGAGTGCCCCGGAACGCTGGTGGTTCGTGAGGTACCGGCCGACGCTGGTGGCACCGGACGCCCGGACGGCGGCCGCGCGGGCGTCGTCGAGGCGCACCGCGGTGTCGGCACCGGTCGTGGCGCGGTCCGGGTCACCCGTGCTCGCCGCCAGGGCTGCCCAGGTGCCCGCGTCGCACGTCCCGGTCTGCTCGGCCGGTGGGAACGCCTGGAACTGCTGGAACGCACGGACCACCGCGGCGTCCGCTGCCGAGTAGGCACTGCTGAACACGACGCGCTCGCCGTTCAGTACCAGGAGCGCCTTGACGAGCAGCACCCAGGCGCCGGTGGCCCCGACCCCGACGACGCTCGGGCCCGCCGCACGGAGCGCGGCAGCCGTCCCCGGGCCCCAGGCACCGTCGACCGTGACGCCCACTGCGACCTGCACCGCGCGGATCGCCGCCGAGTACGTGCTCGTGTCGACGAGTCCGCTCGTGCTGCCGTACGCGCCGCCGGTCGCCTCGGCGTAGGTGCGGTTGAGGTACTGCTGCACCGCGCGCACCGCTCGGGACCCGCCGGAGGCGAGTCGCACGGGGTCGACGGTCAGGAGCGCTCCGAACAGGTGGGCCGACAGCGGGAGCTCGCCGGGCTCGGCACCCAGGTCGGACCGGAGCGCCTGCACGGCCGCGACGGTGGCCGCGTCGTACTCGCCGGTGAGCGTGACGGTCGAGGCACCCTTGCAGACCAGCCCGGCCTGGACCAGTCGGCGCCAGGTCGCGGCGTCGTCGCCCGTCTCGGCCCCGACATCGCCGTGCTGCTCGAGCTTCCGACGGGTCGTCGGCCCGAACGTCGCGACGACGGGGGAGATGCCGAGCAGCGACTGGGTGGCCTGCACGATCCCGAGCACGGTGCCGCTGCCGGTCAGCCCGTCCTCGTCCACGTGCACCCATCCGTGCAGGTGCCCGAAGGTCGTGTTGAGCCAGCGCTGCACAGCCAGAACGCCCGAGTCGGCGGAGCCGGACGAGCCGGAGGAACCGGTCGACCCGGTGGAGCCGGCCTCGCCGGACTGGGTGGCGGCGTCGGCCGGAGCCGCGAGCGCGGTCGTGACGAGCGGGACGGTGGCGGTGATGCCGATGAGCGCAGTTCGGCGCGAGATGTGCACGGGGGTGCCCCTTCAGTTGCCTCGAGCGTCCGCTGGCCGTTGATCGCACTGTGCGATGCTGATGGCCGCGGCATGGTCCGAGCAACTTCGTCCCTCAACTTGGGACGGTCCTGCAATTCGGCAGACGATCGTCTGATGAAGCGCTCAGTCCGCCCGTTCCGGGGCGTCCGGCTCAGCGCGCGAAGGCCGCCAACCGGTCCTGCAGCGCACGTTCCAGGTACGGCTCGAGCGACGACGCCCACGTCGCCGTGATGTGCGTGCTGTCCCGGTAGACCAGGACGCCTCCGACGACCGCGGGGCACGTGGTGTCGGTGCAGTAGTAGCGGCTCAGGTCGATCGAGGCTGCCCTGCCCCCGGCCGCCCGGAACGCGGCGACGGCCTCGACCGACGAGTCCGTCAGGCCGAGTGCTTCGGCGCGCGACCGGTCGCAGGCGTCCGTCGTAGGCCCGGACATCGTGCTCAGGCAGGCGACGACGTCGGGGCGGGGCACCGGGTTGTCACGGACCGCGATGACGGGCAGCTCGTCACCGGCGGCCTGCTCCCACGCGTCGACCAGGCCGTTGCGGGTGGCTTTGTCGCGGGCCGTTCCGGGCGGCAGGCTGACCGGCATCTGCGTGGTGGAGTGGGTGACGACCAGGGCGTCGGCGTCGCGGTGCTCGCGGACGTAGTCGATGGCGGCGTGCTTCCACGAGTTGCAGCCCCGCATCGACGAGGGGCTCAGCGAGTCCTGCTGCGCGGTGGTGAGGTAACACCCGCCGGCGCCGGCCAGGTCGATCCGCCAGCCGTTGTCGTCGGCGATCTTCTCGTACGCACCGAGCAGTGCGTTGCTGTGCGAGTCGCCGATGACGATGAGGTGCTTCGACCAGCCGGTGGTCTTGCCGAGGACGCAGGGCCGGAACGTGCCGCTCCAGCACTCGGCGCGGTTGTCGTCGTCGTCCTTGGCCACGGCCGGAGCGGGCACACGGACGTCGGCGAGCTCGGGGTCGACGCAGGGGTCGGCGAACCCGATGCGCGCGGCGGCACCGAAGCAGGACTCGTCGTCGTCCTCCTGCTCCGCGGTGACCTGCTTCGTGACCGTGGTCGCGTTGACCTCCTGCACGTAGACGGCGGTCAGGGTGGCTGCCCCGAGCGTCACGACGGTGAAGCTGCAGATGACGGCGAGCGAGACGACACCCCGGGGCTGCAGGTCCCGCAGCCACGTCGAGAACCGGACCGGTTCCTCGAACCAGATCGTCGTCACGGTGGCCAGACCGATCGCGACGAGCAGCACCGCCGAGCTCGTCGCCCAGTCGAGCGGACGGCCGAGCATGATCGGCAGGATGACGACGAGGGGCCAGTGCCAGAGGTAGAGCGCGTACGAGATCCGACCGAAGAAGGCGACGGGCCGCAGCGCACCGACGTCCTCGAACTCGGTCCCCGCGCCGAACAGCAGCACGAGTGCCGCACCGGCGACCGGCAGCAGCGCCGCGATCCCGGGGAACGCCGTCTCCGGGGTGATCACGACGAGGGACAGTGCGAGGGCCACGACGCCGATGCCGGTGGCGACCAGGCGGACCCGTCGGGCGACCTCGGTGCGGACCTCGGGCAGGTGCACGGTGGCGACGAGACCGCCGAGTGCGAACTCCCACGCGCGGGTGCCGGTGGAGAAGTAGGCGACGCCGGGGTCGGTGGACGTCTGCACGATGCTCCACACGAGGGACAGCACGACGACGCTGCCGAGCAGCAGCCGCGCGGTCGCCAACGGCGTGAACCGACGGCGTGCGAGTGCCCCGACGCCGAGCAGCAGGAGCGGCAGGAGGATGTAGAACTGCTCCTCGACCGACAGCGACCAGAAGTGCTGGAACGGTGAGGGGGCGTCGGCCGACGCCAGGTAGTCGACGGCATTCGCCGCGAGCTCCCAGTTCTGCAGGTACACCGTCGAGGCGATCAGCTCACGCCCGTACTGCCCCCACAGCGCGCTCGGCACGGCGACGAGCACCGCGATGCCCGTGACCACGATGGTGAGGAACGCGGCCGGCAGCAGGCGTTTGGCCCGGCGCGACCAGAACCGTCCGAGCCGGATCGTGCCCGTCGCGAGCTGTTCCCGCAGCAGCAGCCCGGTGATCAGGAAGCCGGAGATCACGAAGAAGACGTCGACGCCGACGAACCCGCCGTGCAGGGCGCCCGGCCACAGGTGGTAGACGACGACCGCGAGGACGGCGAACGCGCGGAGGCCCTGGATGTCCCACCGCGTGGTGTCGCGCGCTCGGTGCGCGGGGCCCCGCTCGCCCGGCGTTGCTGTACTCACTGCGTCGATCCTAGGAGACGAGGACGGCTCCGCCGGGCGTTCTCGGCGCGGACGCTACGATCCTTCTCCAGAGGGGGGCCGATGGACCTGCGCTGGTTGACCGCGTCCGACGACGAGTTCGCGGCGGAGACGGCGCGACGACCGCGGATGCGCCGCCCGCGACAAGCCCCGTGGTGGTGGAACGCGCTGCTCCTGGCGATCGAGGTCCCGCTCGCGTGGCTCGCGTCCGCGCTCGTGATCTGGGGCACCGGGCTCGTCCACAACGGTGCGGGTGTCGGGGACGTCGTCCGCTGGGCGGCCTGGTTCGTGGTGCTCGTCGCCGGCGTGGTCGGGCTCGTCGTGCTCCTGGTCCGGGGCGAACGACCTCGGACCCTGCGTCCGGACGAGGCTCGGGCAGTGCTGACGGGGGAGGCCAGTGGGTACCCGGTGCGTCCGGTCCGTCCGAAGCCGCTCGACTCGATGATCACCCCGCGCTACTCCGGCATCCGCGTCCACCCCCGGTTCGGCACCGCCCCCGTGCACGTCGACGGCGTCCCGGACGTCGAGTTCGGCTGCGTCCTGCGGCGCTGGATGGTCTCGCGGGACTGGACGTACCTGACCGTCCGGCTGCCCGGCACGTTGCCGCACCTGCTCCTCGACGCCACGGCGAACGACGGTCGTCGCAGCGACCTCCCGGTGGTGCTCCGCCACCGGCAACGGATGTCGCTGGAGGGTGACTTCGACCGGCACTTCCGGGTCTGGGCGCCGGAGGACTACGGCCAGGACGCGCTGTACGTCCTCACCCCTGACGTGATGGCGGCGCTCGTCGACCACGCGGCCGGCTGGAACGTCGAGATGGTCGACGACCGGCTGGTCTTCTCGGCGCCGGGGACCGCGGACTGGTCGCGCCCTGCGCCAAGGATGCAGGTCGAGGCAGTCCTGGGCGAGGTCGTGCCCCGTGTCGTGCGCGCCGCCTCCCGGTACCAGGACGACCGTTCGTTGCTCGAGGACGGGCACGCCGACGCGATCGCCGCCGCGGGGCGTCGCCTGGTGCTCCGCGACCGGCGGAAGAGCCGTCTGCGAGCGACGTGGGCGGGGGCCGTGTGGATGGGCGTCGTCTGCGTGTCCTACAGCGGACCGTTGGCCGTCGCGGTGGTCGGTTCGCTCTCGGTCCTCGACCACTGACCGTCGGCGCACGCCTGCGACGTGGCCCCGGTACGGACGGGAGGCCCGTGGCGGTGTCGCCACGGGCCTCCCGTTTGACCTGTCGGTGCCTCGACTACGCGACGGTCGCGCGCGCCTCGGCCAGCGACGGGTAGTCGGTGTAGCCCTCGGCGGTCGCGCCGTAGAAGAGCTCCGGACGCGGCTCGTTGAGCTCGGCGTCGTGCTCCCAACGGTGCGCGAGGTCCGGGTTGGCGATCGCGGCGCGGCCCACGGCGACGGCGTCGGCGTGGTCGCCGTCGACGATCGCGATGGCCTCGTCGCGCGTGGTGAGCGACGAGAAGCCCGAGTTCACGATGAACGGCGCGCCCGCGGTACGGCGGACGTGCTGCACCAGGTCACCGGTCGGCTCGGCGTGCAGGACGTCGACGAAGGCGAGGCCCAGCGGCGCGAGGCCCTCGGCGACGGCGGTGTAGGTGGCGCGCACGTCGGCGGCGTCGTCCTCGATGACGCCCTGGATCCCGTGCTCGGGCGACAGGCGGATACCGGTGCGGTCGGCGCCGATGGCCTCGGCGATGGCGGTGGTGACCTCGATCGCGAAGCGTGCGCGGTTCTCGGGTGAGCCGCCGTACTGGTCGGTGCGGGTGTTCGACACCGGCGACATGAACTCGTGCACCAGGTAGCCGTTGGCGCCGTGGACCTCGACGCCGTCGAGCCCAGCGGCGATCGCGTTGCGGGCGGCCTGCACGAAGCCCTGCACGGCCTCCTGCACCTCGGCGGTGGTCAGCTCGTGCGGGACGGGCATGTCGGCCTTCGAGCCGTCGGCCAGGTGCGTCTGCCCGGGGGCGGCGATGGCGGACGGGGCGACGATGCGCGGGGTCTGCGAGATGTCGGTGTGCGAGACGCGGCCACCGTGCATGAGCTGCATGACGATCGTGCCGCCGGCGGCGTGCACGGCCTCGGTCACGCGGCGCCAGCCGGCGATCTGGTCGTCGGTCTCGATGCCGGGCTGCCCGGGGTAGGAGCGACCCTCCTGCACGGGCCAGGTGCCCTCGGTGATGATCATGCCGAGGCCGGCGCGCTGCCGGTAGTGCTCGACGAGCAGGTCGTTCGGGACGCCGTGCTCGCCGGCGCGGGTGCGCGTGAGCGGGGCCATGACGACGCGGTTCGACAGGGACAGGGCGCCGATGGAGGCGGGTTCGAAGAGCTTCACGTCAGGGCGAACGACGAGTTGTCCCATGCAATTCCGCCTCCGAGCACTTCTTCAGGCAGTGCGGTCAGTCGCGTGGGCACACCAGCGTCGACGAGCGCACCTGGCCCTCGGGCCGGATCACCTGGTGCTGCGAGAGGGGCTTGCCGCAGAGGGGGCAGCCCCGGTCGATCGTCCGGTCGTCGATGCCCTCGGGGCGACCGGCGCCGATCTGCGAGGGGCCCATCTTGTTGATGAGCGTCGTGTTCCACCGTTCGTACCACTGGCCGAAGCGTCCCACGGTGCATCCTTTCGTTCGTGCACGAACCATTATGGCACTGATGGCCGCGGATCACACCTGGTCGACGCGCTCCAGCAGCTCGGTCAGCTCGTCCTTCAGGGACTCGAGTCGGGCGAGTGGCCACCCGAGCCGGTCGGCGACGGCGAGCGGGACCGCCTCGGCTCGGTCGCGCAGGGCGTGCCCGGCGGTCGTCAGGGACACCTCGAGCTGTCGTTCGTCGGCGGCGCTGCGGGTGCGGCGGACGTAGCCGGAGGCCTCCAGTCGCTTGAGCAGTGGGCTCAGCGTGGCGGAGTCGAGTCGCAGTTCGCCGGCGATCTCGCGCACCGACCGCGGGTCCCGCTCCCACAGGGCGAGCATGACGAGGTACTGCGGGTGGGTCAGGCCCATCGGCTCGAGCAGGTCGCGGTACAGCCCGATGACGCTGCGGCTCGTCGCCGCGAGCGCGAAGCAGAGCTGCCGGTCGAGCGCGAGCGGGTCCGGTGCGGTCTGGGTCATGCCCTCAGGGTACTTCGTTCGTGCACGAAGTGGTGTGGTCGCGACCCGGGGCGGTGGGCGCAACGGCCTGGAGGCCCGGTGCCGGTCTCATGGACCGGCACCGGGCCTCCAGGGTGGTCGCGCTGGTGCGTCGACTACGCGCGGTGCGCGGGCGGGTGGCCCGAGTCGTGCGCGTTCGCGTCCGGCTCCACGGGGAGCGCGTGGGTGCCGGTGTGCGTGTCCTCGTGGCCGGCGACCGGGTGGGTGCGCTCGAGCTTCGCGCCCTCCACGTCGACGTCCGGCACGATGCGGTCGAGCCACTTCGGGAACCACCAGGCGCTCTTGCCGAGCAGGTGCATCGCCGACGGGATGAGCAGCATGCGGACGACGAAGGCGTCGATCAGCACACCGAACGCCAGCCCGAAGCCGATCGGCTTGATGGTGGACGAGTCCGAGAAGATGAAGCCCGCGAACACGGAGATCATGATGATCGCCGCCGCCGTGACCACCGCGCGACCCGCGTGCAGACCGCGCTGGACGGCCACCTTCGCGCTCGCGCCGTGGGCGTAGGCCTCACGCATGCCGGACACCAGGAACAGCTGGTAGTCCATCGCCAGACCGAACAGGATGCCGATCTCGATGATGGGCAGGAAGCTCAGGATCGGTGCCGGGTCGTGCACACCGAAGACCGAGCCGAGCCAGCCGAACTGGTAGATCGCGGTCAGGCCACCGAACGACGCCAGCACGGACAGGATGAACCCGGCGGTGGCGGTGATCGGCACGAGGAACGACCGGAACACGATGATCAGGATGATCAGCGACAGCCCGACGACCACCACGAGGTAGAGCGGCAGCACGTTCGACAGCTTCTCGGACACGTCGATGTTCGCCGACGCGTTGCCGGCGACGCCGAGGGTGACCTTGCCGTCGTCGGTGGAGACGGTCTGCTCGCGCAGGTCCTTCACGACGTTCTCGGTGGAGACGCTGTCCGGGCCGCCGGCGGGCTTCACCTGGAACGCGACGATGTCGCGGTCCTTCGAGGCGCCGATGGGCAGCACGGCCTCCACGTCGTCGTTCTTCGCGATGGCCTGGCCGATCGTGACCTCGGTCGCGGTGACGTCGCTCTTGCTGATCGACTCCGGCAGGGTCGCCACGACGAGCAGCGGGCCGTTCTGCCCGGCGCCGAACTCCTTCTCGAGCGTCTTGTAGGCCTTGTACTGGCTCGACTCGACGGCCTCGGACGAACCGCTCGGCAGGCCGAGGCGCATCTGGGTCGCGGGCAGGGCGATGGTGCCGAGCACCGCGACGCCGAGGACGAGCGTGATGACCGCGCGCCAGCTCGACATCGGCTTGTTCGGGATCCGCGTGGAGTCGGTGTTGCCGATCTTCGCGCGCTCCTTCTTCCGCAGGATCCGCATGCCGATGAGCGACAGCAGGGCCGGGGTGAACGAAGTCGCGATGAGGATCGCGAAGAGCACCGCGACCGCACCGACCGTGCCCATCAGGCCGAGGAACGGGATGCCCGTGATGTTCAGCGCGAGCAGCGCGACGATGACCGTCGCACCGGCGAACACCACGGCGTTGCCCGAGGTGCCGTTGGCGAGCCCGATCGACTCGTGCACCTGCATCCCCTGCTTCAGCTGGGTCCGGTGCCGGTTCAGGATGAACAGCGAGTAGTCGATGCCGACCGCCAGGCCCAGCATCACCCCCAGGACCGGCGTGACCGAGATGAACTCGACGACGCTCGAGAACGACAGGGCGGTGAGCGAGGCGACGCCGACGCCGAGCACGGCGCTGACGAGCGGGACCGCGGCGCCGATGACCGTGCGGAGCATCAGGAGCAGCACGATCGCGGCGATGATGACACCGCCGATCTCACCCGGGCCGAGGATCGACGGCACACCCTGTGCGATGTCGTTCGAGACGTACACGTTGACGCCCTGGATGTCGGCCGACTCGGCGTCGTCCGCGATGGCGGTCTTCGTGTCCGCGGGGACCTCGTAGGTCGACGTCGTGAACTGCACGGTGCCGATCGCGGCGCTGCCGTTGTCCGACACGAAGCGGATGTCCTTCGACAGGTCGAGCAGGTCCGAGCCCTGTTCGAGCTCCTGCTCGTTGTCGTCGAGCTTCTGCTTGTTCGTGTCGATCGTCTTCTGGGCGTCGGCGATCTGCTGCTCACCGGCGTCGATCTGGGCCTGCTGGGCGTCGATCTGCGCCTGCGCCTGCTGGAGCTGGGCGGCCGCTGCCTGCGCCTGTGCGGCGGGGACGGCTGCGCCACCGGCCGCCTGCGCCTGGGCCTTCTGCGCGTCGAGCTGCGCCTGGGCGTCCTCGATCTTCTGCTTGCCGGACTCGAGCTGCGCCTTCTGGGCGTCGAGCTGGTCCTGGCCGGTCTCGATCTTCGCGCGACCGGACTCGATCTGGTCACGGCCGTCGACGATCTTCTGCCGCTGGTCGTCGAGCTGGTCCTGGGTGGCGAAGCCGCTCGTCGTGCCCTTGACGCCGTCGAGCTTCTCGAGGCCGGTCAGGAAGTCGTCGATCTCGGACTGCTGCGACGACGAGAACGCCTTGCCGTCCTTCGTCTCGAAGACGATCGTGCCGTTGCCGCCGTTCGCCGACGGGAACTTGTCGGCGAGCTGGTCCTGCACCTGACTGGTCTTGGTGTTCGGGATCGTGATCGACGACGAGATCGTGCCGGCGAAGAGCGTGTACGTGACGCCCGCGACGGCCATGATCACGACCCACGTGATGATCACGAGCCAGTGGCGTCGTGCGGAGAACCGTCCGAGACGGTAGAGGAGACCGGCCATGCGGTTGCCTGCGGTCCTTTCGTGTCAGGTGCTGGTGGTGCGGGGTGCGCCGGTGGACCCCTGGGGGATGAGGAGGTGGAGCGGTGTCAGTCGTCGGCCATGTAGCCGCTGCGGACGCTGTGCACGAGTCGTGCGAGCAGGTCGTCCCACGCGTCGAGCGCCGGCTGGTCGAGCTCGGGGCCGGACGTCGCCAGCCAGTGCTCCGCGATGACGACGATGCCGCTCATGAGCGACTCGACGAGCAGTGCGGCGTCCAGGGGGTCGGCGGCCGGGTAGCGCCGGGCGACCTCGTGCCGGAGCCGTTCGGTCACTCGCGAGAACGCCGTCTGGGTCAGCACCGCCGCCTTCGGGTCGTCCTTGCCCGGGTCGCCGAGGATCCGGTACATGCTGGCGATCGCCGGAGCGAGGTCGGCACCGCGGGCGGCGGACTCGAGCTCGTCGAACATCGACGCCCGGCTGCCGTCGCCCACCGGGGTCCGCGCCATGTCGGCGAGGAACCGGTCGATGATGACGGACAGCTCCTGCTCGCACACGGCCAGCAGGACCTCGTCGAGCGAGGCGAAGTGGTTGAACACGGTGCGCCGGGCGATGTCGGCCCGGGCGGCGAGGTCGTCCACGCTGAAGTCGCGGCCGCCACGCTCGTCGATCAGGTCGCGAGCGGCCTGCAGGATCGCCGCACGGTGCTTCGCCTTGAGGGCAGCACGGCGGTCGGTCGCGATGGTCACGAGATGGAACACTAGGTGCATCGATGCACTCGGTGCAACGAGGTTGGGTGCATCCCCAGGTTCGTCCCCCGGTGCAGAACGTCTGTGCTGCACCACTGTTCAGTCGAAGGTGTCGGGTGCCAGACTGGCCGGACGAACCGCTGCCGTACGAAGGAGTACCGATGCCCGTCCGCCTGTCCCCGGAGACCCTCGACGAGATCGCCGCGAGCGGTGTCGCCGTGCCCACCTACGACCGCGACGGCATCACCGCCGGCATCGTCCACTTCGGCGTCGGCGGGTTCCACCGCGCGCACCAGGCGATGGTGATCGACCGACTCCTGCAGCGAGGCGAGGCCCGCGAGTACGGCATCTGCGGCGTCGGCGTGCTCGAGCAGGACCGTCGGATGGCGACCGCGATGGCCGAGCAGGGCGGCCTGTACACGCTCGTCCTCAAGCACCCGGACGGCACCCGTGAGTCACGCGTCGTCGGCAGCATCGTCGAGTACCTGCTCGCCGTCGACGACCCGGACGCGGTCGTCGAGAAGATGGCGCACCCGGACACCAGGATCGTCAGCCTGACCATCACCGAGGGCGGCTACAACTTCGACCACGTCACCGGCGAGTTCGTCGCCGACGAGCCCGGCGTCGCGGCCGACCTGCGCGGCGACGGCCCGCCCCGCACGGTGTTCGGCCTGGTGGTCGAGGCACTGCGCCGCCGACGGGACCGCGGCCTCGACCCGTTCACCGTGATGTCCTGCGACAACATCCAGGGCAACGGGCACGTCGCACGGTCGATGTTCACCGCCTACGCCCGGCTGCAGGACCCGGCCTTCGCGGACTGGATGGACGAGCACGTGGCGTTCCCGAACTCGATGGTCGACCGCATCACCCCGGTCACCGCCGACGAGGACCGCGCCTGGGTCCGCGACGAGCTCGGCATCGACGACGCCTGGCCCGTCGTCGCCGAACCGTTCTTCCAGTGGGTGCTCGAGGACGACCACCCCGCCGGCCGGCCGCCCTACGAGGACGCCGACGTCCAGCTCGTCGACGACGTCGAGCCGTACGAACTCATGAAGCTCCGGCTCCTCAACGCCAGCCACCAGGGGCTCTGCTACTTCGGGTACCTGTCCGGGTACCGCTACGCGCACGAGGCCACGCAGGACCCGGCGATCGCGACCTTCCTGCGCCGCTACATGGACGAAGAGGGCACGCCGACACTGCACCCGGTGCCCGGCATCGACCTGGAGGACTACAAGTCGACCCTGATCGAGCGCTTCCAGAACCCCGAGGTGCGCGACACCCTCGCCCGGCTCTGCGCCGAGTCGAGCGACCGGATCCCGAAGTGGCTGCTCCCCGTCGTGCGCGAGAACCTGGCCGCCGGCCGGCCGGTCACGCTGTCCGCCGGCATCGTCGCGTCCTGGGCCCGCTACGACGAGGGCACCGACGAGTCCGGTGAACCCATCGAGATCGTCGACCGGCTCGCCGAACCCCTGCACCGCATCGCCCTGACCCAGCGCGAGGACCGCCTCGCCTTCATCGCGAACCGCCAGGTCTTCGGCGACCTGGTCGACGACGAACGGTTCGTCGCCGCGTACCGCGACGCCCTGGACGGGCTCATCGCGGACGGCGCGCACGCCACCGTGGAGCGCCTGTCACGGTCCTGAGACGCGACCGACCGACGGACGGGAGGCCCGTGGCGGCGCCGCCACGGGCCTCCCGTCCGCCTGTTGCCCACGAGACGGGCGCGGGACGGCGGTTCGTGTCCGCGCGATGACGGTTCCGGTTCACGAACCCCGAGGATCGTGAAGCAGAACCGTCAGCCGCTCACAGCGCGACGTCGTCCCACGGCACCGGGGTGGTCTCGCCCGTCTCCCAGTCGCGGCGCAGCACGCCGTAACCGACCGACCCGACGGCCGGGCCGCCGTCGACGGGCCACGCCTCGCGGTAGTGGGCCTCCTGCACCCACCCGGCACGGACGAAGACCCGGCGCATGGCGGTGTTGTCCTCGCGGGTCTGGCCCTCGAAGCGCGTGATCGCCGGCAGCGTCGTGAACACGTGGTCGGTCACCGCGCGCAGGGCGGGGACCCCGAGGCCCCGACCCCGGAACCGACCGGCCAGGCGGAGGTCGAACAGGGGGACGGGGTCCGCCAGGTCCTCGAGGCGGACCAGTCCGATGCGCCCGAGGTCGTCGTGGTCGAGCCAGGAGGTGTCGTGCTCGTCGTCGCGGTAGGCGCCGGAGTCGACGGCGCTCGCCGCGTCGGCCGCGCTGATGCGCCGTCGGACGTGGAACGGGAACTCCTCGGACGTCAGGAACGCGAGCAACTCCTGGCGGTCGGCGCCGGTGGGGTCCAGGCGGGTGAGGCGGACGGCGGGAGCTGGCATGCCGCTCAGGGTAGTTGCACGGTCGTCGGGCAGGCTCGGGGCGTGCGAGGTGGGACGAGGACGACGGCCGCGGCCCTGACGGCGCTGGTGCTGGTCGGGCTGGTGGGGTGCTCCGGTGGGCCGGGTGGTGCGACGACCGGGCCGACGTCGTCCACGTCAGCGTCTGCGTCTGGGTCGGTTTCGGTGGCGCCGTCGACCGACCCGGCGACCGACCCCGCCACCGCGCGGGCCTTCGCTGCGCTGGAGCGGCGGTACGACGCACGGCTCGGGGTCGCCGCGATCGACACCGGGAGCGGTCGGACGATCGCGCACCGTGCGGGGGAGCGGTTCGCGTTCGCGTCGACGATCAAGGTGTTCATCGCGGCGGCGGTCCTCGATGCCTCGTCCGACGCCGACCTGGCGACCGTCGTGCACTACGACCGCGGCGACCTGCTCGAGTACGCGCCCGTGACGAGCGAGCACGTCGACACCGGGATGACGGTGCGCGAGCTCGTCGACGCGGCGCTCCGCTCCAGCGACAACACCGCGGCGAACCTGCTGGTGGAACGGCTCGGCGGGCCGCACGCGGTCGAGCGGTGGCTGCGCGGCATCGGGGACCGGACGACGAGGGTCGACCGGGTCGAACCCAACCTGAACCAGGCGATCCCGGGTGACCGGCGGGACACGACGACGCCGGAGCGGTTCGCGGCGGACCTCCGGACGGTGCTGCTCGGAGACGCCCTCGACGCTGCCGACCGTCGGGTGCTGCGCGAGGCGATGCTCGGCAACACGACCGGGGACGCGACGATCCGTGCCGGGGTGGACCCGACGTGGCGGGTCGCCGACAAGACCGGCACGGCGTCCTACGGGGTCCGGAACGACATCGCGGTCGTGACGCCGCCGGGGCGCGACCCCGTCGTGCTCGTGGTGATGACGAGCCGCGCCGATCCCGGTGCGGAGCCGTCGGACGCGCTTGTCGCCGCGGCGACCCGCACCGCGGTGGCCGGGCTGTCCGACTGAGTCGCCAGCGTCGCGGGACTGTCGTCGCGGGACTACCGGAGGGTGCTCGCCCAGCGCCCGATGGCGTCGTACGCCCGTTCCCGCACCTCCGGCGCGGACAGCACGACGTCGTGCAGGGCGCCTTCGAGTCGGCGGACCGTGACCTCCTCGCCGAGGGAGAGCGAGCGGTGCGCCACCGTGTCGACGTTCAGGGCGACGTCGGCCCGCGCCATGCCCGGGTCCCACCGCGGCTGGAGCATGCTCTTGTCGCTCAGCATCACCAGGGTCGGGACCCCGATGCCGAGCCCCTTCTCGACCTGTGCCTGGCCGTCGAAGACCGCGGCGAGCCATCCGGGGTGCAGGGGGAAGCCACGCTCCGGCCGCCACTGCTGCTCGTAGGTCCACGACCCCTCGCCCTCGGCCGAGACGGTGCGGGTGTAGAAGCCGGGGTCGACGGCGGGCATCGGCGCGAGGGGGTTCCGACGGGCACCGAGCTTGATGACCGGTGCGACGATGGCCCGGCCGACCGAGGTGGCCTGGAACTCGAGCCACGGGCTGTTCAGCACGAGGCCGTGCACGAGCTCCGGGTGCCGGGCTGCCCAGAGCGACAGGGTCAGACCGCCGGTGGAGTGGCCCATCGGGACGAGTCGGCGGCGGTCCGAGCCGGGGTGCTCGGCCGAGATCGCGTCGAGCGCCGCGGCGATGTCCTCGTCGTACACCGCCAGGTCGTCGACCATGCCCGGGGTCTGGTACGGGCGCAGGCTCCGACCGTACTTCCGCAGGTCCAGCGCGTGGAACCGGGCACCGAGCCGCTCGAGGCGTTCGGCGAGCTCCACCTGGAAGAAGTAGTCCGACCAGCCGTGCACGTAGAGCACGTCGACCCCGTGCAGGGGCCCGCGACCGTGCAGCAGCAGGTCCGTCGGGGTGTGCCGGCGGCGGACCAGGGTGGCGACGACGGGGCCCTCGGAGTCGGTGCCGAGCGGCAGTTCGAGCCGCTCGTACGGTGCTCCGAGCACGTCCTCGTGCCACCCCTGGTCCGTCATGCGCCGAGCGTATCCGGCGCTGCTGCGGGCGGTGCTGGTGCGGGGATGTCGCGCGGCACGCCAGATCGTCGCGCTGGCCGTGGCTCGCGGCCTAGCTGCGGGGCGCCCGCACCAGGAACAGCGTGATGGCGCCGAGGACGACCGCGGCGACGATGAGCGCCCAGGCGAGCACGATGACCGGCCCGTCCCAGGGGGTGAAGAGCAGTCCGACCCCGATCACCAGGGCCACGGCGGCGCCGATGAGGGCGAGGCGGTGCGGTCGTACCGGAGCGGTGCGTGTCACGGTTCCCACGGTACGCGCGCCGGGCTGGCAGCGCGGCGTCGAGCGGGTACGCCGGTCACACCGTCGTGCGCATCACCCACCGCCACTTGGCGATGCGGCGGTCGCGCACGAACCCGAACTGCGTGAACAGTTCTTCCGGCCCGGTGTGCAGGTAGGCCCCGCGCTGCGGCTTCCGCTCGACCGTCTGCTCCGGGTAGGCCTCGACCGTCCCGCCGCCGGCACGCCGGATCTGGTCGAGTGCGGTCGTGACCGCGGCACGTGCGACCCCCTGACCCCGGTGTCGGGACTCCACGAACACGCAGCCGATCCGCCAGTCCGGCGGCGTCGAGGCGTCGCGGGCGTACGCGCCGGGGTTCAGGATCGTCGGCAGCTCGACCGGCCGACCGAACTGGCACCAGCCGACCGCCGTCCCGTCGGCGTAGACGAGCACCTGGTGGTTCGTGCCGTTCCGCACGTGGCGGTGCTTCGCCTCCTGGTGGGACACCGTCGGGTCGGGCGTCCCGCGTGGGCCGTCCGGGTGGAAACCGATGCACCAGCACCCGCCCCACACGCCGTTGCTGCGAGTCACGAGCGCCGCGAAGTCGGGCCACGTCTCCTCGGTGAGCATCGCCGTCGAGTACTCCATGGGTCGATGATCCTCCGGTCCTGGCGATCCCGCCACCACCGCGACCGTGGTGCTCCGAACGGCGCGCGACCGGTGGTCAGGCCGCGCTGCGCCGGGCGGCGACGAGGCCGGAGACGAGCGCCACGACGCCGAGCCCGATGCCGACCACGCCGGCGAGTGCACCGAAGAACATCAGCGCCCCGGCACCGATGTTCGCGCCGCCCTCGCCGGAGTCGTTCGCGTTCGCGTACCCACCGACGAACGATGCCAGGAACGCCACGACGAGGAAGGCCGTGCAGAGGATGTGCAGCACACGTGGCGCGATCGGGGTCATGCCCGGATCGTAGCGCGGCGGCGGGGAGCGGATCGCACCGGCACTTTCCCAGCGGACACGACGGTGTTCCGCGGGGAAGTCACGGCGACCGCCCGAGCAGGACTGCGAGCCTCTCCGGACCGCGCCGATGGCGGTGCGACCGAGGGGGAACGGACGACATGACGATGCGACGTGCAGGGGGAGCCGCGCTCGGCTTCGTGGGTGGCAGTGTGCTCGCCGGGTTGCTGGTGAGCGTCGGCGTGACGCCGGTGATCGCGGTCGCCGGCGTCGGCACGACCTCGGCGATCGGGGTGTTCGAGTCGCTGCCGGAGGACATCGAGATCGGGCAGCTGCCGCAGCGGAACCAGATCTGGGCGTACCGCGGCGGCGAGCCGGTGCACCTGGCGAACGTGTGGGACCAGGACCGGCAGGAGCTCACGCTCGACCAGATCAGCGACCACCTGGAGCACGCCGCGGTGGACGGCGAGGACAAGCGGTTCTATGAGACCGGCGGTGTCGACGCGACGTCCGTCGTCCGGTCGCTCGTGAGCGTCGCCACGTCCGGGACCGAGGGCGGGTCGGGTGGTTCGACCCTGACGATGCAGCTCGTGCGGAACATCAAGATCCAGCAGGCGAGCGAACTGCCCACGGCCGAGGAGCGCGAGGCCGCGTACGAGGACGCGACCCGGCGGACACCGCAGCGCAAGCTCGCCGAGATGAAGCTCGCGATCAGCCTGGCGAAGCAGTACACGAAGCAGCAGATCCTGGCGGCGTACCTGAACATCGCCTACTTCGGCGACCAGACCTACGGGGTGCAGTCGGCGGCGCAGCACTACTACGGCAAGTCGGCGACCGACCTGACCCCGGCCGAGGCGGCGTCCCTCATCGCGATCGTGCAGTGGCCGGAGCGACGGGACCTGTCGACGCCGGACCACCACCGCGACAACGCCGCGCGGCGGAACGTGATCCTGCGGTCGATGCACGAGCAGGGGCACCTGTCGACCGAGGAGTACCGCACGGCTCGGCTGTCCCGTGTCGCCGACTCCGTGCACCTGACGGCACCGCAGCAGGGGTGCGAGGCGGTCGAGGTGGGCGCGGAGTTCTTCTGCGACCACGCGGAGACCATCGCCCAGCGGCTCCCGCAGCTCGGCGCGACGAAGCAGCAGCGGGCGGACGCCTGGCGCACCGGCGGGTACCGGATCCAGACCACGCTCGACCTCGACCTGAACGCGGAACAGAAGCGGCTGCTCGACCGGTACGACCCGAAGACCGAGACCCGGCTGGCGCTGGGGGCCACGTTCAACACGGTCGAGGCCGGGACGGGCCGTGTGCTGACGATGGCGCAGAACACCGACCACGACCGGTCGTCCGACGCGCCCCGCACCGCGACCTCGCTGAACTACGCCACCGACCAGGCGGACGGCAGCTCGACGGGGTTCCAGACCGGGTCGACCTACAAGATGTTCACCCTGCTGGCGTGGATCGAGGCCGGCCGCAGCCCGGACACCGTCGTCAACGGCACACCGCACCCGCACAGCGAGTGGACCGCCTGCGGTGGACCCGCCTCGGCGTTCTGGCAGCCGAAGAACGACTCACCCGGGCAGCGTGGTCCGTACTCGGTCCGGTCGGCGACGGCGCAGTCCGTGAACGCGGCGTACCAGTCGATGGCCGAACAGCTCGACCTGTGCGACATCCGCGACGTGGCCGAGCGGCTGGGGGTGCACCTGGCGACCGGTGGCGAGCTGCCCTGGAACCCGGGGTCCCTGCTCGGCACCGAGAGCATCGCCCCGCTCACGATGGCGTCGGCCTACGCCGGCATCGCGAACGGCGGGCGGTTCTGCGCGCCCGTGGTGATCGACCAGGTCATCGCCCCCGACGGCGAGGAACTCGGCGGACAACCCCGCACGTGCACGCAGGCGGTGTCGCCGCAGACCGCGGCCACCGCGTTCGACGTCATGCAGGGCGCGTTCCGCGGCGGCACGGCGAGCGGCGGGCAGACCCCCGACGGCGCGACCCTGTTCGGCAAGACCGGCACCACGGACGCTGCCGACCAGGTGTGGCTGGTGGGCGGGACCTCGCGTGCCGTCACCGCCTACTGGCAGGGCAACACGGACGGCGCGAAGCACAACCTGCGGTCGTTCTCCAACGGTCAGGGCGGCACCTACGCGGGGTCGCGCGCGGCCGTCTGGCGCGACGCGCAGACGGCGGTGAACGCGGCGCTGCCGGCCGGCTGACGGCCCGGAACGGAACCACCAACGGCCTGGAGGCGCGGTGCCAGCTGGCACCGCGCCTCCAGGCCGGTTCTCGGTTGCGTCCTACGACAGCTTCTTGCTGTCCTCGAGCCAGCCCGCGAGCTTGGTCATGTAGTCGGCCTGCGACGCGTAGTCCAGGGCCGGGAACGTCCAGCTGTGGACCTGGCCCGCCTCGAGCGCGGCGTTGTCGGCGAAGGTCGGCTGCTTCTCGAGGTCGGCGACCTGGTAGCCCTGCTGCGACAGCAGCAGCACGTCACCGGTGATCTGGCCGGCGTTCTCCCACGAGTAGATGCCCCAGTAGAAGCCCTCGGGCTTCGGGTTGACGAAGTCGACCCCGTACGACGCGTACATCTGCAGCGACGGCTCGTCGGTCGGGCGGGTGACGTACGCGCCGTCACCGTCGGCGTACATCGAGACGACCGACAGGTCCTGCTCCTTCGAGACCTTCTCGAGCTCGTCGGCCGCGGTGTCGAAGCGCTCCTCGGCGGCGTCGACCGTCGACTCCTTCGCACCGAGGGACTCGGACAGTTCGGCGATCTTCTCGATGACGTCCTCGCCCTTGCCGCCCCACTTCACCTGGACGACCGGCGCGATGGCCTCGATCTGCTTCTCCTGCGCCTTGTCCTTGAAGCCGTAGCCGGGCTGCTTCGTGTCGAGCGTGCCCTTGGCGTCGGTCGGGTAGACCGAGGTGACGACGAGGTCGGGCTTGAGCGCGGCGAGCTGCTCGAGGTCGATGTCGCCGTAGGCGGTGCCGAGCTGCGTGATGCCGTCGGTGTCGAGACCCTTGAACCGGGCGTCCTTCGCCATCGTCAGCTGCCCGAAGGTGCCGACGGGCTTCAGGCCGTACTCGATGAACGACAGGGCGATGTCGTTCAGCACGACGACGCGCTTCGGCGTGTGGTCGACCTTCACGGTGGCGCCCGTGGCGTCCTCGTACGACCACGCCTTCGACGCGGCGGTGCCGCCGTCGGAGTCGGAGTCGTTCGAGTTGCCGGTGCTCGAGCAGCCGGTCAGGAGGAGTGCCGAGACGGTCACGGAGGTCAGGAGGGCGGCGCGCAGGTGGCCACGTCGGGAGGTCTTCACGTTAGGAGAGGCTAACCTAAGTTCGCGGTACTCGCCAGCACGTCTTCGGTTTTCGTCGGGACCGTGCGCTCGGTCGTGGCACTCGGGACCGTGTGCCCCGTCGTGGCACTCGGGACGGGGTCGTGCTCGTCCGCCTCGGGCACGATCATCGGTGCACCGGTCACCGGGTCGGGGAACACCCGGGCGTGCAGGCCGAACGCGTGCTCGAGCAGTGCCGGGGTGAGGACGTCGTGGGGGGTGCCGTCGGCCACGACCCCGCCGTCGTGCAGCACCACGAGCCGGTCGGAGTACCGCGCCGCGAGCGACAGGTCGTGCAGCACCATGACGATCGTCGACCCCTGCTCGCGGTTCAGCCGCCGGACGAGCCGCAGGACCTCGAGCTGGTGCGCGAGGTCGAGGTAGGTGGTCGGCTCGTCGAGCAGGAGCGTCTGGGCCTGCTGCGCGACGACCATGGCGATCCAGGCACGCTGGCGCTGCCCGCCGGACAGGCTCGTGACGTCGCGGTGGGCGACCTCGGTCAGGCCGGTGGCGGCGATGGCCTCTTCGGCGACGGCGGCGTCCTCGGCGGTCCACGGCTTCGCCCACGACTGGTGCGGGTTCCGGCCGCGCATCACCAGGTCGAGCACGCTGGTGCCAGCGGGGGCGACGGGGGACTGCGGCAGGATCGCGAGCTTGCGGGCGACCTGGCGGTTCGGCTCCTTGCGGATCGGGGTGCCGTCGAGCAGGACCTCGCCGGCCTGCGGCTTGAGCACGCGGCCGAACGCCTTGAGCAGGGTCGACTTGCCGCAGCCGTTCGCGCCGAGGAACGTCGTGACGGTGCCGCGTTCGATGCGCAGGTCCAGGTCGCGCAGCACGGGCTGGCGGTCGTAGCCGACGGACAGGCCCGTGGCTTCGAGGACGGGGGTGTCGTGCTCGTGCTCGTGTTGGTGCGATGTTGTCATCGGGACATCTCCTTGCGGTGACGGACGAGGAGCCAGATCAGGTACGGCGCCCCGATCACGGTGGTGATGATGCCGACCGGCACCTGCCACGGGAACGCGGAACGGGAAAGCAGGTCGGCGGCGAGCACGAGCACGGCGCCGAGGGCACCGGCGAGCAGCAGCGGCGGCCGGTTCGTCCCGGCGAGCCGGAGCCCGACCTGCGGGACGACGAACGCGACGAAGCCGACCGGTCCCGCGGCGGCCACGGCGGCGGCGGTGAGCACGACCGCGAGCGCGATGACGAGCAGCCGGTGCCGCTGGACGCCGAGTCCGACGCCCGTCGCGACCTCGTCGCCGAGCTGCCCGATGCCGAGCGCGGCACTCGTCGCGAGCGCGATCGGCACCGCGACGACGGCCACCACGAGCAGCGGCCAGACGCTCTCCCACGAGGTGCTCGACAGGCTGCCGACGAGCCACTGGGACGCCGCGGTGGCGACGGTGATCTTCGCGCGGACGAGCAGGTAGCTCGTCACCGCGTCGAGGGTCGCGCTCACGCCGATGCCGACCAGCACGAGTCGGTAGCTCTGCACGCCGCCGCGCCAGCCCAGGCCGTACACCAGGACCGCCGCGACCAGGGCGCCGATCGTGGCCGCCACCGGGATCCCGCCACCGAGCACCAGGGACGACACCGAGTACGTCCCGCCGCCGAGGACGATCGCCGCGACCGCACCGACGCTCGCGCCCGCCGTGACACCGATGATGTCCGGGGTGCCGAGGGGGTTGCGGGTGAAGGTCTGGGTGAGCGCGCCGGCCACCCCGAGCGTCAGGCCGACGAGTGCGCCGGTGAGCACGCGGGGCAGGCGCAGGGTGGTGATGATGAAGGCGTCCGGCCCGGACTCCAGGCCGAGCAGGGACCGGATGACGACCCCGGGGGCGATCCACGTCGAGCCGACCGCCGTGCCGAGGACGATGAGCACCAGGACGGTGGCGAGCGACCCGACGGTGTACCAGAACACCCGGGGGCGCCAGGCGAGGCCGACGGGGCCGATGCGGATGCCGGCGCGGCCGGGCGTGCGGGCAGCGGGGGCCGGCGTGCCCGGCGTGGTGGTCTCGGGCGTGCTGCTGGGCGTGCTGCCGGGCGCGCTGCCGGTGCTGCGCACCGCTGCCCCGCTCACAGCGACACCAGCGATCGGCGACGGGCCACGGCGACGAACACGGGGCCACCGATGACGGCGAGCACGATGCCGACCTCGACCTCGGAGAACCCGCCGATCAGGCGACCGATGACGTCGGCGAGCAGCACGAGGGCGGCGCCGACCAGACCGGACACGGGCAGGGTCCAGCGGTGTCCGGTGCCGACGAGCGCGCGGGCGACGTGCGGCACGGTCAGGCCGACGAAGCCGATCGGGCCGGCCGCAGCGGTCGCCCCGGCGGCGAGCAGCGTGATCCCGCCCAGGCCGACGAGCCGGGCGACGAGCACGTTCTCGCCGAGCCCCTTCGCCAGTTCGGACCCGAGCCCGAGGGCGTCGAGGGCGCGGACGTTCAGGACCGCGAGCACGAGCCCGGCGGCCAGGAACGGCCACACCGCCCCGAGGATGTCGAGCTGCCGTGCCGCGAGGGACCCGACGACCCAGAGCCGGTACGCGTCGAGCGAGGCCTGGTCGGTCAGCACGACGAAGGAGGTCAGGGCGGCGAGCAGCGCCGAGACCGCGGCCCCGGCGAGGGCGAGTGGCACCGGACTGGCGGTGCCGCTGCCGGCGATGGTCACCGAGAAGACGACGACGCTGGCGACCAGGGCCCCGACCAGGGCGAACCACACGGTCGCGCTCGTGCTCGTCACTCCGAAGACGTAGACGCCGAGCACCACCGCGAGTCCGGCACCAGACGAGACGCCGAACAGGCCGGGGTCGGCGAGTGGGTTGCGGGTGTGTCCCTGCATGAGGAGCCCGGCGATGCCGAGGGCCGCCCCGACCGCAGCACCGATGAGCGTGCGCGGGATGCGGGAGCCCCACACGATCGCCTCGTCGGTGCTCGATCCGGAGCGGGTGACCCCCGCCCACACCTCGGCGACACCGATGCGGTTGCTGCCGAGCAGCATGCTCGCCACGGCGACGAGCACCAGGGCGACGACGAGGCCGATGATGACCGCGGTCCGTCGCCGCATCGCGGTCCGGTGGACGCCGAGGGCACGGGACGCGTCGCCGTCTCTGGCGCTGGACGCGACGGGTTCGGGGGCCTCCGGACCGGAAGCCAGAACGGGATTGGGGGCTGGCACGGAAGTCATCTTAGGTTAGCCTTGCCTCATGGCGAAGACCCCGCGGCTCCTGCCGACGAACCCCCGGCTCTTCCGCGCCCGTGTCCTCCGGACCCAGCGGGTGACCCCCTCGATGCAGCGCGTCACCGTCACCGGGGACGACCTGCACGAGTTCGGCTACCTCGGTTTCGACCACTGGTTCCGCCTGTTCGTCCGGCGCCCCGACCAGGACGCCTTCCGGATGCCCGACCTGGACGGCAAGAAGTGGTGGCCGACGTTCCTCGGCATCCCCGAGGACATCCGTCCCCACTGCGCGAACTACACCGTCGCCGCGTACCGGCTGCTCGCCGACGGCACCGCCGAGCTCGACATCGACTTCGTCGTGCACCTGGACCACCGCGGAGAGCTCGAGGGCCGCGCCGCGATCTGGGCCTGCGCCGCACGCCCCGGCGAGGAGCTCGCGATGCTCGACCAGGGCTGCATCTTCGACGTCCCCGCCGGCACCAGCGAGGTCATCGTCGCAGCGGAGGAGACCGGCCTGCCCGGCATCGTCGGCATCGCCGCGTCGTTGCCGCGCGACACCGTCGGCCGCATCATCCAAGAGGTCCCGACCCCCGCGGACATCCGCGACCTCGACGCCCCCACCGGCGTGCAGGTGACCTGGATCGTCCGGCAGCCCGGCGCCGTCCCCGGCAGCGGCGCCCTCGCCGAACTGCAGCGGCACGTGCCGTCCGACGACCAGGGGTACGCGTTCGTCGTGGGGGAGTCGAAGCTCGCCACCGAGGGCCGTCGCCACCTGCACCGTGCGGGCCTGCCGAAGTCGCGCATCACGTTCTCCGGGTTCTGGAAGCACGAGACGAAGGTCTCCGTCCCCGCCTGACCCGCGCGCTGCCTGGCAGGCATGCCCGTTCACCCCGGGTACGCCCGTTGCCGCCAGGTACGCCCGGTCTTTCCCCTTGCGCGCGCGATGCCTGGTCCTTTCGGGCATACCACCACGGAACTTCCGACCGGGTCTGCCCGGTTCCGCCAGGTATGCCCGGTTCGGCCAGGTGCGCCCGGTTCTTCCCCTGGCGCCCGCGATGCCTGGTGCTTTCGGGCATACCACCACTGAACTTCCGACCAGGTATGCCCGGTTCGGCCAGGTGTGCCCGCTCTGCACAGGTACGCCCGTTCCCGCCAGGTACGCCCGGTTCTGCCAGGTACGCCCGATGCTTCCCCTGGCGTGCGCGATGCCTGGTGCTTTCGGGCGTACCACCAAGGAACTTCCGACCGAGTACGCCCGGTTCCGCAAGGTGTGCCCGCTCTGCACAGGTACGCCCGTTCCCGCCAGGTACGCCCGGTTCTTCCCCTGGCGCCCGCGATGCCTGGTGCTTTCGGGCATACCACCAGGGAACTTCTGCCCAGGTACGCCCGGTTCCGGCAGGTATGCCCGGTTCCGCAGGGTGTGCCCGCTCTGCACAGGTACGCCCGTTCCCGCCAGGTACGCCCGGTTCTTCCCCTGGCGCCCGCGATGCCTGGTGCTTTCGGGCATACCACCAAGGAACTTCTGCCCAGGTACGCCCGGTTCGACCAGGTACGCCCGGTTCCGCCAGGTACGCCCGAAAGCGCCAGCCGCGCCGCGCCCGCGACGCGACCAACGGACGGACGGGAGGCCCGGTGCCAGCTGGCACCGGGCCTCCCGTCCGTGGTGGGGTCGCGTCAGCCCTTGAGGCCCGAGCCCGTCACGCCCTCCACGATCTGCCGCTGGAAGATCAGGTAGAGGATGATCAGCGGCAGCGCCGCGAGGATCGCACCGGCCTGGATGTCGGCGTAGCGCTGCCCGAAGCTGCCCTGGACCGTGGCGAGCCCGACCGGGATCGTCATGAGGTCCGGGTTGGACAGCACGAACAGCGGCAGCAGCAGGTTGTTCCACACCCCGACGAAGGTCAGGATCGTCACAGCTGCGATCACCGGACGCGACAGCGGCAGGATGACCGACCAGTAGACCTTCCAGATGCCGGCGCCGTCGATGCGCGCCGCCTCTTCCAGCTCCTTCGGGATGCCGTCGAAGAACTGCTTGAAGATGAACACCGCGATCACGGCGGGCACCTGCGGGAAGATCACCGACCAGTAGGTGTTGAGCAGGCCGACCGCGTTGAGCTCCTGGAAGATCGGGATGATCAGCACCTGGGTGGGGATCATGATCCCGAGGATGATGAGCAGGAACGCGATGTTGCGGCCGCGGAACACCAGCCGCGACAGGGCGAACGCCGCCATCGACGCGAACAGCACGGTGAGTGCCGCCGTGACGACGCTGGTGATGGCGCTGGCGAGGTACCAGTTCCAGATGTCGCCGGCCTGGAACAGCGACGAGTACGAGTGCAGCGTCGGGTTCCAGTTCGACAGGATCGCGTTCGCGCCGAGTGCGGCGACGCCGTTGTCGGACAGCGACGTCTTCAGGGCGAACACGCTCGGGATGAGCCAGATGATCGCGAAGATCGTCAGGACGATCCCCGACGCGATCGTGAAGCCGCGACCGCTGACGCCGATCTTCGCGGCGCTCGTCGGAGCGGCGGACGAGACGCCGGTGCGGAGCTTGCGGCCGGTGGTGATGCTCTCGGTGGCGGTCATGTCAGGCCCCGATCTCTCGCTTGGCGGCAGCGCGCTCGACGAGCTGCCGGATGACCGCGATCGCCACGATCACGATGAACAGGAGGACCGACGCGGCCGATGCGGCACCGAGCCGGTTGTCGGTGAAGCCGACGCCGGTGATGAGCTGCAGCGAGACCTGGGTCGAGATGCCCGGCCCGCCGTTCGTCATCAGGTAGACCTGGTCGAAGATCTTCAGGCTCGCGATGATCTGCAGCAGGACGACCAGCGTCGTCGTGCGGCCGAGCAGGGGGAGCGTGATCGACTTGATCTGCTGCCAGTTCGACGCACCGTCGACGGCGGCTGCTTCGTACAGTTCGCGCGGGATCTCCTGCAGACCGGCCAGGTAGAGCACGAAGTTGAAGCCGAGGGTCCACCACACGGTGGCGATCGCGACACCGATCATGGCCGTGTTCGGGCTCGACAGCATGCCGGAGCCGGGGGTCATGCCGATCGCCGACTGCAGGCTCGCCCACAGACCGGTGCTCGGCGTGAAGATGAACACCCAGATCAGCGAGATCGTCGCCGACGGCAGGATGAACGGCAGGAAGAACGCCAGACGGAAGAACCACTGCCCGCGGTTCATCCGGTTCGTCAGCACGGCGAACACGAACGCCAGGATGACGAGCGGCGGGGTCGTGTACAGCGTGAACTGCAGCGTGTGCCAGAGCGACGACCAGAAGTCGCTGCGCCCGAGCATCTCGGCGTAGTTCGCGAACCCGGCGAAGCTGCCGAGCCCGGTGCGGACGGTCGAGGTGTTGAAGAAGCTCGTGACGATCATCCAGACCGTCGGGCCGAGCAGGAAGGCCACGTAGAACAGGCCGAACGGGGCGAGGAACAGCCAGCCGCTGCGGCCCTGGCCGCGGTTCACGCTGGAGCCGTAGGAGCGGTTCCGGCGGAGACGCGGCGCGGTGGCCGCGTCGGTCGGCCGGTCGAGGACAGGTGCTGTGGTCACGTCATCGTGCCTTTCGCGCGGTGTTCACGGCGATCGCGGGGGTCGTCTGCCCGGCGTGGTCCGGCCGGGCTGTTGCGTGCCGGGTCACAGGGGGCTCGGGGTGTTGAGGTACGTCGCGAGCTGCGACTTGATGGCGCTGAGGGCCTGCGCGGGGGACGAGCTGCCCTGCTGCACGAGGGCGAGCTGGGCGCCCACCGTGCCCTCGAACGTCGAACCCGAACCGCCGTACCAGGCGGCGTCGTCGAACACGGCGGTCTCGGCTGCGGCCGCGTAGTTCGACTGGGGCGTGAGCTTCTTGTACGCGGCGCTGTCGAACGTCGGGATGTAGGCCGGCACGTGCCCGCCCTCGGCCCACGTCAGGCTCTGCTCGAGCATCTGCTTGATGAAGAGCATGTGCTGCTTGCGCTGCTCCGGCGTGCGGGCCTTCTTCGGCAGGACGAACGTGTGCGAGTCCGCCTGGGTCGCCGGCTTGTCGTAGAGCTGGGGGATCGGCGCCATGCCGAAGTTCAGGCCCTTGATCGACTGCGCGGTGCTGATCTCCCACTCGCCCTGCATGAAGAAGCCGGCCTTGCCGTCGAACATGAGCGACTGCGCGGTGGCGTAGTCGAGCGCCTTGTTCAGCCAGCCCTCCTTCACCCACTTCTGGGTGCGGCTCGTGACCTCGTTGTAGGCGTCCTCGTTGACGGTGAGCTTCGACCCGCCGTCGCTGATGAACGGGGTGGCGTCCTTCAGCTGGTTGTACATGGTCCAGAAGAAGCGCCACGGGGTGGCCGTCTCCGGCACCACGTTCGCGACGTTGAGCGCCGTGCCGCCGGTGACCTTCGCGACCGCGGCGAGGGCCTTCTCGAAGTTGTCCATGCCGTTGAGGTTGACGAGGTTGCCGTCGCCGTCGATCAGGCCGGCCTTCTTGCAGACGTCGACGTTGTAGAAGAGGACGAAGGGGTGGGTGTCGAGCGGGACCGCGATGTTGTTGCCGTCGGTCTTCTGCGCCGCCCAGGCCTTCTGGTTGAAGTCGGCGGCGCTCAGGCCGACGCTCGCCAGGTCGTCGGACGTGATCGGGTCGAGCAGGTCACCGTCCCAGAGCGGCTTCGCGCGGGTCAGGTGCGCGACCGCGACGTCCGGCGGCTTGTTCCCGACGGTCGCCAGTGTCAGCTTCGAGTAGTACGGGTTGCCCCACGCGAACGTGGTGCCCTGCAGCGCGCTCGAGCCGCCGTGCTGCTTCGCGTAGCCGTCCTCCATGGCCTGCATACGGACGCCGTCGCCGCCGCCGAACAGGTTCCAGAAGACGAGGGTCTCGGGGTTGAGTGCGCTGCCGGCGAGGCCGGCGGCGAGGGGGCTCGAGCAGGCGGCGAGCGGCAGGACGGTCGCGGCCGCTGCACCGGCGGCGAGGAAGCCCCGGCGCGAGAGGCGCGACGCGGGTGTTGCGGGTGGGATCGGCATGGCATCACTCCATCGGGATGGGCCGGGCTCGGGAACAGGGTCGGTGCTCCCGCCGGAGCATCGCTGCTCCGGACCCGGAGCACTGCTGCTCCGGACACGGAACGACCTTCCGGTGCTCCGTGAGCGCTCACATTAGCGCTCGCTCCCGGCATCCGCCACCCCTTTCGCGACGGCGTGGAACCCGGTAGCGTTTCGGTCAGGTGAGCGCTCACTTTCGTGACGGCCCGCTTCGGTTCCCGTCCGTGGCCCCACCCGCTCCCCGCACGAACCGCACTGCCACGATCGAAGGAGATCCATGCCCCGCACACACCTCGTCCTCGACGCCGCGTTCACCGTGGGGCCGGTGCGACGTCGCCTGTTCGGCGGGTTCGTCGAGCACCTCGGCCGCCACGTCTACGACGGCATCCACGAGCCCACCCACGAGACCGCCGACGAGCACGGCTTCCGCAAGGACGTCGTCGAACTCGTCAAGGAACTCGGCGTCTCCGCCATCCGCTACCCCGGTGGCAACTTCGTCTCCGGGTACAAGTGGGAGGACGGCGTCGGCCCCGTCGAGCAGCGCCCCCGCCGCCTCGACCTGGCCTGGCACTCGACCGAGACCAACGAGGTCGGCCTGCACGAGTTCCAGCACTGGCTCGACCAGGTCGGCTCGGAGCTCATGCTCGCCGTGAACCTCGGCACCCGCGGCACGCAGGAGGCCATCGAGCTCCTCGAGTACGCGAACATCGACGCCGGGACCGCACTGTCCGAATACCGTCGTTCGAACGGTCGCCAGGAACCCTTCGCCATCAAGATGTGGTGCCTCGGCAACGAGATGGACGGCCCGTGGCAGCTCGGCCACAAGAACGCCGACGACTACGGCAAGCTCGCCGCCATGACCGCCAAGGCCATGCGGCAGATCCAGCCCGACCTCGAGCTCGTCGCCTGCGGTTCCTCCGGGGCGTCGATGCCGACGTTCGGCGAGTGGGAGCGCACCGTCCTCGAGCACACCTACGACGACGTCGACTACATCTCCGCACACGCCTACTACGAGGAGGACGACGACCTGCCGTCGTTCCTCGCCTCGGGCGCCAACATGGACCACTTCATCAAGACGGTCACCACGGCCGCCGACCACGTCCAGGCGCAGAAGAAGTCCGACAAGCGCATCGACATCTCGTTCGACGAGTGGAACGTCTGGTCGATCAAGAAGTGGGAGGCGAAGGCCAAGACCTTCACGCTCGACGAGTGGCCCGTCGCCCCGCGTCTGCTCGAGGACGTCTACACCGTCGCCGATGCCGTCGTCGTGGGTGGCCTGCTCATCTCGCTGCTCCGCCACGCCGACCGCGTCGCCTCGGCCTCGCTCGCCCAGCTCGTCAACGTGATCGGCCCGATCATGACCGAGCCCGGTGGCCCGGCCTGGCGCCAGACGACCTTCTTCCCGTTCTCGGTCACCTCGCGCCTGGCGCAGGGTACCTCGCTGCAGGTCAAGGCCTCTGGTGACACGGTCGACGGCGGCAAGCACGGTGAGGTCCCGGTCGTGGACTCCGCCGCCACCGTGTCCGAGGACGGCAAGGCCGCGGTCTTCCTGATCAACCGCCACCCCTCCGAGCCGACGACGGTGACGATCGACCTGGCCGGCATCGGTGCGACGGGCGACGTCCACGCCGAGGGTGTCTGGGACGACGACCTGCACGCCGTGAACGACCTGGAGAACACCTCGCGCGTGGGGCTCCGCACGAACGAGTCGGTCCGCCGTGAGGGCGACACCGTCACGATCGAGCTCCCGCCGGTCTCCTGGACCGCCGTCTCGATCGGCTGACAAGGCGCCTCGGCGCACGCCACGGCGGGCGTCGAGTGAGCACAGAGGACGTCGGGCGCTCGCGCCCGACGTCCTCTGCTCGTTGCGGGGGCGCGGCGGGCGGCGCGAGCCGGGCGCGACTTCACGTGCTGGGCGACAGTTCACGCGGTGACGGGCGCGTGGACTGTCGCTGGGCCCGTGACGTGGCCCGCGCGGCGGCCGGGAGGGCCGTGGCGGCCTGGCACCGGGCCTCCCGTCCGGCATGTGGTTGCCAAAGCGACAGGTGGTCGGCAGTTAGCCGGGTCAGGTCCGCGAAACCGACAGTTCTCCACGGACGTTCGGCGCGGTTCTGTCGCTTTCGCGGAAAGGGCCGTGGCGTCGCGGCGCGGCGGCCGGGAGGCCCGTGGCGGCCTGGCACCGGGCCTCCTGTCCGGCGTGTGCGCGAGTTCACGTGCTGGGCGACAGATCACGGGGGCGTGCAAGCGTGAGGTGTCGGTGAGCGCGAAACGCGCGCCGCGTCAGCGCGCCGGCGGCGCCGCCGTGCTCGCGCGCTCGACGAGCCGCACCGGCACCAGGTCGGCCGCGACGCTGACCCGCTCGCCGTCGATCTGGGCGAGCAGGTTCGCGACCGCGCGGCGGCCGACCTCGTCGAAGGACTGGTGCACGGTGGTGAGCGGCGGCCAGAACGAGTCGGACTCGGGGGAGTCGTCGAACCCCACCACGCTGAGCGACGACGGCACCGGGCGACCGGACTCGTGTGCGGCGCGCAGGACACCGAGGGCGGTCTGGTCGTTCGCGGCGAACACCGCGGTGATCTCCGGCCGTGCGGCGATCTCGAGCCCGGCCTCGTAGCCGTGCTCGGTCGTCCAGCCGCCGCGGAACACCGGTGGGACCGGTCGACCGGCGCGTTCCAGCGTGTCCTGCCATGCGGCGAGGCGACGGGCGGCCGAGTACGACGACTCCGGACCGGCGACGTGCCAGACGGTCTCGTGGCCCAGGTCGAGCAGGTGCTGCGTGGCCTGCCGGGCACCGTCGGCCTGGTCGGTGTCGATCGCGGGGTGGTCGGTGCTGCCCGTGGAGTCGATGATGACCATCGGCACGCCGTCGGGCAGCACGACCTCGGCGGTGTCGATGATGTGCGACTCGATGATGATCACGACGCCGTCGACGGCCTGTTCGTGCAGGCGCGAGAACGCGGAGCGGACGCCCGCCTCGGTGCGCGACGCCATCGGCAGCAGGGTGATCGTGAAGTCGGCGACCCCGGCGGCGTCGGCGATCGCCTCGAGCGTGCGCATGTTGCCGAAGGACGCGAGCGTGAACATGATCACGCCGATGGTGCGGAAGCGGCCGGAGCGCAGGGCACGGGCGGCACGGTTGGGCCGGTAGCCGAGGGACTCCATCGCGCGCTGGACGCGGTCGCGGGTCTCCGGGCTGACGTTGTCGAAGCCCCGGGCGACGCGCGAGACCGTCTGCATCGACACTCCGGCGGCGTCGGCCACGGCGGCCATCGAGGGGGCGCGGCGGGTGCCGGCGGGGGACTCCATCGTCACGCTGGCGCTCCTTCCGGATCGAGGGGCCGAGCGGTCGGCCTCCCCGGACGCTAGCGCATGTTGACGTTGCCATGCTATCGTCGCGTCGTTCGATGTTGACGTCAACATCGGTGACCGCCCGGACACCCTGATCCGGCCCGGGCCGAGCCGCCGACATCGACCACCCGAACGCAGCAGACGAAGGAGTCACATGAGCACGCTCGCAGCGCGCCCCGGTGAGGCAGCACCGCGCCCCACCGCCGAGCGCCCGGCCGGCCGCCGCCCCAAGCCGCGGGGACGGCTCACCGGATGGCTGTTCGTCGGCCCGTTCGTCGTCGTCCTGGTCCTGATGCTCATCGTGCCGATCGGATACGCGCTCTGGCTCAGCCTGTTCCGCGACCAGCTCATCGGCGGCAACCAGTTCGTCTGGTTCGCCAACTACGTGCAGCTCTTCCAGGACGCCAAGTTCTGGTCCGGGTTCGGCCGGGTCGCGATCTTCCTGGTCGTCCAGGTGCCGATCATGCTCGGCCTCGCGCTCGTCGCCGCCCTCGCCCTGGACAGCGCCCGACTGTGGGGGACGAGCTTCTTCCGCATCGCGGTGTTCCTGCCCTACGCCGTCCCCGGTGTCGTCGCCGCCCTGATCTGGGGCTTCATCTACGGCAACCAGTTCGGTCTGACGGGCGCCGCGAACGACGCGCTCGGCATCGACCTGCTGCAGCCGTTCAGCCCGAGCTGGGTCCTGACGTCGATCGGCAACGTGGTCACGTGGGAGTTCCTCGGCTACAACATGCTGATCTTCTACGCCGCACTCCGCACCGTCCCCGGTGAGCTGTACGAGGCGGCCGAGCTCGACGGCGCCGGCCCGATGCGCACGGTCTTCTCGATCAAGCTCCCGGCGCTCCGCGGCCCGATGGTCATCGCCACGATCTTCTCGATCATCGGCAGCTTCCAGCTCTTCAACGAGCCGAACCTGCTCAAGACGCTCGCCCCGAACGTCATCGGCAGCGCATTCACCCCGAACATGTACGCCTACTCGCTGTCCTTCAGCGGTCAGCAGTTCAACTACTCCGCCACGGTCGCGATCGTGATGGGCGTGATCACCGCGGTGATCGCCTACGTCGTCCAGGTCCGCGGCACCCGCGAGGAGAACCGATGAGCACCATCCAGCACCCCGCCGGGCCCGCAGCGGCCACGGTGACCGAGGCGACCACGACGCAACGTGCGCCGCGCACCCGCTCGATCCGCGCCTCCAGGAAGGCAGACCAGCACGTCGACGGACGCAAGCCGAAGCGTTCCGGCCTGCTGACCGCGGTCATGGTCGTCTTCGTCGTGTACTCGTTCGCGCCGCTGTTCTACCTGCTCGTGAACAGCACGAAGACGCAGGCGTCGCTGCTCTCCACGTTCGGTCTGTGGTTCGGCGGGGACTTCAACCTCTGGCAGAACATCGTCGACACGGTGACGTACAACGACGGCATCTTCCTGCAGTGGTTCGGCAACACGCTGCTCTACGTCGTCGTCGGTGCCGGCGGGGCCACCCTGCTCGCCACCGTCGCGGGCTACGGCATGGCGAAGTTCCAGTTCCCCGGTCGCCGCGCGGTCTTCGCCGTCGTCCTCGGTGCCATCGCGGTCCCCGGCACGGCCCTGGCGGTCCCGACGTTCCTGCTGTTCTCGCAGGTCGGCCTGACCAACACCCCGTGGGCGATCATCCTGCCCTCGCTGATCAGCCCCTTCGGCATGTACCTGATCTGGACCTACGCGGTCGACGCGATCCCGGCCGAACTGCTCGAGGCCGCCCGCATGGACGGCGCCGGTGAGTTCCGGATCTTCTTCACCATCGCGCTCCGCCTGCTCGCGCCCGGTGTCGTCACCGTCCTGCTGTTCGCGGTCGTCGCCACCTGGAACAACTACTTCCTGCCGCTCATCATGCTGAGCGACCCGAAGTGGTACCCGCTGACGGTCGGCCTGAACCAGTGGAACGCGCAGGCCACCGGGTCCGGCGCGCAGCCGATCTACAACCTCGTCGTCACGGGATCGCTCCTCACGATCATCCCGATCGTGGTCGCGTTCCTCTTCCTCCAGCGCTTCTGGCAATCCGGCCTCGCGGCCGGGTCGGTCAAGGCCTGACCCCTCGGACGGGAGGCCCGTGGCGACCCCGCCCCTGTCCTCCGGTCCGGCACACAGCAGCACCACCCCCTCCACGAAGAAGTGAAAGGCACACCCATGAACAAGCGTCTCCGGCGCGGGCTCAGCGCCCTCGCCATCGGCGTCACCGCCGCGATCGCCCTCGCCGCGTGCGCCTCCGGCGGCTCCGGCTCCGGCGGATCGGCCGACGACATCGACAAGGCCCTGAAGGACGGTGGCACCCTGACCTACTGGTCGTGGACCCCGTCGGCGAAGGCCCAGGTCGCCGCGTTCGAGAAGCAGTACCCCAAGGTGAAGGTCAAGCTCGTCAACGCCGGCACCGGTGCCGACCAGTACACGAAGCTGCAGAACACGATCAAGGCCGGCTCGGGCGCCCCCGACGTCGCCCAGGTCGAGTACTACGCCCTGCCGCAGTTCGCCCTGTCCGAGTCGCTGCTCGACCTGTCGAGCTACGGGTTCGACTCGCTCGAGAAGGACTTCGCGAAGAGCACCTGGAGCTCGGTGTCGATCGACGGCAAGGTCTACGGCCTGCCGCAGGACTCCGGCCCCATGGCGCTGTTCTACAACAAGAAGGTCTTCGACAAGCACGACATCGCCGTGCCGAAGACGTGGGACGAGTACGTCACCGCGGCCAAGAAGCTGCACGAGGCGGACCCGAAGGCCTACATCGCGGCGGACTCCGGCGACGCCGGCTTCACCACGAGCATGATCGCCCAGGCCGGTGGCACCCCCTTCACCACCGACGGTGACAAGGTGACCATCAACCTGCAGGACGAGGGCACCAAGAAGTGGACGAGCACCTGGAACGAGCTCGTCGAGCAGGGCCTGCTGTCGAAGACGGTCGGGTGGACCGACGACTGGTACAAGCAGCTCGGCAACGGTGAGATCGCCACGATGATCACCGGCGCCTGGATGCCCGGCAACCTGGAGTCCGGCGTCGCCCAGGCCTCGGGTGACTGGCGCGTCGCCCCGATGCCGACCTACGACGGTGGCACCGCCCAGACCGCGAACAACGGCGGCAGCGCCCAGGTCGTCATGAAGCAGTCGAAGAACCCGGCCCTCGCCGCGGGCTTCCTCAAGTGGCTGAACTCCTCGAAGGAGTCCACGAAGGTCTTCATGGAGTCCGGCGGTTTCCCGTCGACCACCGCTGACCTCGACTCGTCGGCGTTCCTCGACGAGAAGCCGGAGTACTTCGGCGGCCAGCAGATCAACAAGGTGCTCGTCGACGCGTCGAAGTCCTCGGACAACGACTTCACCTACCTGCCCTACCAGGTGTACGCGAACAGCGTCTACGCCGACACCGTCGGTCAGGCGTACGAGAACGGCACCTCGCTCGACGCCGGCCTCGAGGCCTGGCAGAAGGCCCTCGCCAAGTACGGCAAGGACCAGGGCTTCACGGTCTCGTCGAAGTAGTTCGACAGCATCCCCGCGGGGCCGTGCGGACACGTCCGCACGGCCCCGCTCCACGCCCGGCCGGGCCGGCAACGAAAGAATGACACCATGCGCTTCGCCATCGGCGACACCGACTTCCTGCTCGACGGCGAGCCGCACCGGGTCCTGTCCGGCGCGATCCACTACTTCCGCGTGCACCCCGACCTGTGGGCCGACCGGATCCGCAAGGCGAAGCTGATGGGCCTCAACACCATCGAGACCTACGTCGCCTGGAACGCGCACGCGCCGTCGCCCGGGGTGTTCGACCTGTCGGGTGGACTGGACCTCGGCCGCTTCCTCGACCTCGTCGCCGCCGAGGGCATGCACGCCATCGTCCGCCCCGGCCCCTACATCTGTGCCGAGTGGACGAACGGCGGCCTGCCGTACTGGTTGTTCGCGGACGGCTCCGTGGGTGTCCGGCGCAACGAGCCCGGCTTCCTCGCAGCGGTCGAGACGTACCTGCAGCACCTGGCCCCCGTGCTGGTCCCGCGGCAGATCGACCAGGGCGGGCCCATCGTCCTGGTGCAGGTCGAGAACGAGTACGGCGCCTACGGCTCCGACCCCGAGTACCTGCGCGCACTCGAGCAGATGCACCGCGACATCGGGCTGACCGTCCCCTTCACGAGCGTCGACCAGCCGATGGGCACGATGCTCGAGGACGGCTCCCTGCCCTCGCTGCACAAGACCGGGTCGTTCGGCTCACGGTCCGCCGCCCGCCTCGAGCGCCTGCGGCAGGCCCAGCCCACCGGGCCCCTGATGTGCTCGGAGTTCTGGGACGGCTGGTTCGACAGCTGGGGCGAGCACCACCACACCACGCCGGCGTCCGCCAGCGCGGAGGACCTGGACGTCCTGCTCGCCGCCGGCGGCTCGGTGAACATCTACATGTTCCACGGCGGCACGAACTTCGGCTTCACGAACGGCGCGAACGACAAGGGCGTCTACCGCCCGATCGCGACGTCGTACGACTACGACGCCCCGCTCGACGAGGCCGGCCGACCGACGGAGAAGTTCCACGCCTTCCGTGCGGTGATCGCGCGCTACGCGTCCGTCCCGCCGCTGCCCGCGACGATGGAGCCGGGTGGGTCGGGTCGCCTCGGTCCCGTGGCCGCGTCCGGCGACGGCCTGGAGGCCCGGATCACCCCCGCCACGGACCTCGCCGTCCGTCTGGACCGCGTCGCGTCGCTCCGCTCCCTGCTGCCCACGCTCACGGCGTGGTCCGCGCACGACGAGCCGCCGACCTTCGACGCCCTCGGAGCCGCGAGCGGCTTCGTCGCCTACCGCGCCGAGGTCGACCTGCCCGCCGGAGGGGTACTGACCGTCGGCACCGAGGTGCGCGACCGAGCGATCGTGTCGGCCGACGGCGTCGTGGTCGGGCTCCTGGAGCGCGAGCACCACGACCGCGCCATAACCCTGCCGCCGGTGACCGGCACGCTCGAGCTCCTCGTCGAGGACCAGGGCCGCGTCGACTACGGCGTCCGCATCGGCGAGCCGAAGGGCCTGATCGGCGGCGTCTCCATCGACGGCGTCCCGGTGGCCCGGTGGACGGCGTCGCCGCTCGCCCTCGACCCCATCGCACCGGCCACCGTGACCGCGCTGTCCGAGGTCGCTCCGACCGGCGGCGAGGTGCTCGCCGGGCCGACGTTCGCAGCTGGCTCGTTCGACCTCGACACCGTGGACGACCGGTACCTGTCGCTCGACGGGTTCCGCAAGGGTGTCGCCTGGGTCAACGGGTTCTGCCTCGGTCGGTACTGGTCGCGAGGCCCGCAGCGGACCCTGGCGATCCCGGGGCCGGTGCTCCGCCACGGTCGCAACGAGCTCGTCGTGCTCGAACTGCACGCCGCCGCGTCCCGCACCGCGTGCCTGCTCGTCGAGCCGGACCTGGGTCACACCGAGGCGTAGTCGCGCGCCCTGGTCGAACCGGGCGTCCCTGGTCGAATCGGGCGTCCCTGGTCGGAAGTTTCGACCAGGTACGCCCGATTCTGCTTTCCACCGCGGGCGTCATGGGACGTTTCGGACCTCGCGAGCCGCCGCCCACGCTCGAACTTCGAGGAGTGCCTCGCGTCGCCACCGCCAGAGCGGAGCGAACTTCGTGCCGTCGTCCTCCCGTGCCCGGGTCAGCAGCCAGATCTGCCGTCGGTGTTCGGCCCCGTGGTCGTCGCGCCACTCGACGAACGCGTCGTCGAGCACCGCGGTGATCCCCGCACGCGGGGCGGTCCAGGACGAGAGGAAGCCGGAGTACCGGAGGGTGTCGTCGCACAGGTGCACGGCGACGCGTCGGAGCCTGGCCGTGGCCCAGGTCCCGCCGGCGATGAAGGCGACACCGAGGATGAAGACGAACACCCGCGCCGATGCTCCCGGTACGAAGGCCACGCCCGCGAGTGCGACTCCGGTCCCGATCATCACCGGGCCGAACACGATGAGGTTCAGGATGCGATCCAGGCGCGGTGGACGGATCGTCGTCACGGCAGAGCGTCCAGGTCGGCGAGGGCCTGCTCAGCATCGGCGATCCGGTCGGCCTCGGGGCGGGTCCACCACTCGGGGCCGCGTTCGCCCAGGCCGTGCTTGGCCAGGCCGTTCCGGTGCCGCGCCGCCGCCAGGGCCTCGTCGTCGCCCGCGCGCTTCGCGGTCTTCACGGCGTTGCGCCCGCGCCCCAGGTGGGAGCGGAGCGCGGCGGCGAGTTCCTCGGGCAGGACGGGGTCGGTGCGGCGCCAGCGTCGGCCGTCCACGACGAAGAAGTGGTCGTCGGGTTCGGCGGTCATGGTCCGAGTCTGCACCGTCGGTGGTTCCGGGTAGACAGGAGCCGATGAGCCACGAACGCGTCCGCCCGATGCTCGACGTCCGACGCATCTACGCCGAGCCGGCCGCCCTCGAGCTGCAGCGTGGGCAGGAGATCGTCGGGCGCTGGCCGGACGCCGAGATCGTCCCGGTCGAGTCGCACTGGAACATCCCCGAGGTGCACGGCGACGAACGGAACGTCCAGCGCTGGGTGCGGATCAAGACCGAGGCGCTCGTGCTCGGCGTGAAGAAGTCGTTGGTGACCCGGCCGAACGGTCGCTCCGCCGACTTCATCGCACCGTCCACCGCGAACGGCTGCGCGATGGCGTGCGCCTACTGCTACGTGCCGCGGCGCAAGGGCTACAGCAACCCGGTCACCGTGTTCGCGAACATCGACCAGATCACCAAGCACGTGGCGCGAAACATCGCCAAGCAGGGGCCGAAGACCGAACCGAACCAGTGCGACCCGGAGTCCTGGGTCTACGACATCGGCGAGAACAGCGACTGCTCGGTCGACGCGATGATCAGTGACAACGTCCGCGACCTCTGTGACCTGTTCCGGATGACGCCGACGGCCAAGGCCTCGTTCGCCACCAAGTACGTCAACCGCGATCTGCTCGACTGGGACCCGATGGGCCGGACCCGGATCCGCTTCTCACTGATGCCGCACGAGACCGCGAAGGTCACCGACATCCGTACGAGCGCGATCGCCGAGCGGATCGCCGCGGTGAACGACTTCGTCGACGCCGGGTACGAGGTCCACCTGAACTTCTCGCCGGTCATCCTCACGCCGACGTGGGAGTCAGACTGGGCCGAGATGCTCCGGCAGGTCGACGACGTGCTGTCCCCGGCCGCCAAGGCGCAGCTCGCGGCCGAGGTGATCTTCCTGACCCACAACCAGCCCCTGCACGAGGTCAACCTCGGGTGGCACCCCAAGGCCGAGGACCTGCTGTGGCGTCCGGACCTGCAGGAGCAGAAGGTGTCCCAGAACGGTGCCGTGAACGTGCGCTACCGGTCCGGCATGAAGGGGCAGCTCGTCGAGCGCTTCCGCGAACTCGTGGCCGAGCACCTGCCGTCCTGCCGGATCCGGTACGCCTTCTGACCGGCGGCCTGCCCGATCAGGGGATGAGCCGGTCCGCCCGGTACCGGGCGAACAGGTCCGCGAAGGCCTGCTCGGTCCGGCGGAACGCCGTGAACCCGGCGTCGCGGCTCTTCCCCATGTCGGTGACGACCTCCATCGCACGACCGAGGTCTGCGTCGGTGTGCCACCACGAGGCGAGCCGGGAGATGTCGGCCTCGGCGAGACCGTGGCGCTCGGCGATGCCGGCCCACTCGGACTCGTACGGCGCCATCTGCTCCTCGAGCGGTCGCGGAGCGTCCTCGTACCCCACGACGCGCGCGGGGTCGACACCGAGGTGCGCGGCCAGGCGCGGCCACATCCAGCGCCACCGGAAGACGTCACCGTTGACGATGTTGAACGGCTCGTCCGCACCCTCGGGTGACGTCGAGGCCCACACCATGTGCTCGGCGAGGATGCCGGCGTCGGTCATGTCCGTCAGGCCGTTCCACTGGGCCTCGCTTCCCGGGAACACGAAGTCCAGGTCGAGTTCCTTCGCCAGCGTGGCCTGCACGGCGAGTGTGAGGCCCATGTTCATGGCGTTGCCGACCGCGTGCCCGATCACGGTGTGCGAGCGGTGCACCGACCAGGTGAACCCCTGGCGCTCGGCTGCGGCGAAGAGCTCGTCCTCTTGCGCGTAGTAGAAGTTCGGGGTGTCGAGGCGCGGCTCCTCCTCGTGGAAGGGGGTGTCGGGCATCTCGCCGGCGGCGTACGCCTCGAACGGGCCGAGGTAGTGCTTCAGGCCGGTGACCAGGGCGACGTGCTCGAGCGGAGCGTGCGACAGCGCCGCGAGCAGGTCGCGGACCATGCCGCCGTTGACGCGGATGTTCTCCGCCTCGGTGTCCTGCCGCTGCCACGCGGTGAAGAAGACGTGCGTCGGGCGTTCGTCGGCGAGTGCGGCCGCCAGGCTCTCGGGGTCGCGCAGGTCGGCCGCGACGGTCCGGACACCCTGTTCGGCGAGCGGTCGGCGGGAGAGCGCCGTCACGTCCCAGCCCAGGTCGAGCAGGTGGCGCACCAGGGCGGAACCGGTGATGCCACTGGCTCCGACGACCAGGGCTTCGCGGCGGGCAGAGGTCTGTTCGGTCGATCCGGTTGCAGTCATCCCTCGATGCAACCGACGTTGGACGACACGTGTTCCCTCCCCGCGTCCCGGCGACTGGCCTGTGTACACAAAGACGCACCACTTGTACCGTTGAGCGGTACACTCCTCGCGGAGGAACCAACATGCAACTCGTGCAACCACTCGCCACGCTGCTGGGGGCCACGCAGGCCGACGCGCTCCGCGTCCTCGCCCGGACCGATTCCGGCTTGACCGGACGCCAGGTGGCGCGGGTCGCGGGCGCTGCGCAGCACACCGGCATCAAACGCGCGCTCGACAAGCTCGAGGCAGCAGGGCTCGTTCAGGTCGAGCGTGGTCTCCAGCACTCTGCCTACCGGGTCAACCGGGAACACCTGCTCTGGCCAGCGGTGGAACTCGGCCTCGAAGCAGGCGACGAACTCGAACGTCGGATCGGCGCCTACGTCGAGTCGGCGGAGGCCGGGGTCCTCTCGGTTTCGATCTTCGGGTCAGTCGCGCGGGGCACCGCGACGCCGGCGTCCGACCTGGACCTCCTCGTCGTCTTCGAGCAGACCGTCGACACCGACGTCGTCGTCCGCCTCGGTGACCTCGTCCGGCGGTGGACCGGCAACGAGTGCCAGGTCTTCGACGTGACCCGCGCTGATCTCCGTCGGTTCGTGGCCGAGGGAGACCCGCTCGTCGGGTCGTGGCGAGAAGAAGCCCGAACAGTCTTCGGCGAGGAGATCAGGACGTACATCTGATGGGCGCCCGCGTGCGCGCCGTCGACCGGGCCGCAGTCGCGATGCGCCGCGACGAAGCGCAGGCCTACCTCGAGGTCGCGCTCCTCTCCGTCGAGTCCACGAGTCACGCGGACTGGAAGGCCGCCTGTGCGAACGCTGTGCTCGGCGGGATCGCGGCGTCGGACGCGATCTGCGGTGCGATCCTCGGCCACCACCACCTCGGCGACGACCACGCCGCCGCTCGTCGGCTGCTCGACACGGCCTGCGCACCGGACACCCGACCCGGCCTGCGCACCGGACACCCGACCCGGCCTGCACTTCAAGCGCCTGACCGATGAGAAGACGAACTTCCAGTACTCGACGTCGCGTGTGACCCAGGAGAAGACACGGGCGCTGGTGACCGCGCTCGAACGGCTCATCCGAACGGTTCACGAGCACACCTGAAACAGGCGCGCCGCGACCCGGATCACCGCGGACGGCGGATGCGGATCGGGCCCTTGGCGGTCGACGGCTCGACGACGGACCCGCCCTGGGTGATCTCGACCTCGCCGCGCGCGACCATGCGGCGGGCGGCTCGACGTGCGGGCTCCATCAGCGGTCGCCAGTCGTCCGGGTCGAGTGAGCGTGCGACCTCGGACGGGCAGATGCTCGAGGTCCGTGCCCGTGCCGCGAGCAGTTCGTCGATGCGCTGCTCGAGGGCCCGGTCGGTGTCGTCGAGACCGTGTCGGCGGCAGGCTGCCGAACACCACTTCGCCTCCGGCGCCGCCGAGGACGGCATCCGTCGCCCGCACGAGGCGCAGGTCCGTTCGGCGTGTGCCGACTCCGATGCCGACGCGTCGGCTTCCGTCCTGATCGCCCGTCCCATGGCCCCATCCTCGTCCTGCTCGGCAGGGCGGCACACAGCGACCACGCACACGGTCCAGGTGCGCCTGGCAGCATCGGAGCGGTGAACCCCGACACCGCCCCCGCCCGTCCGTCCGAGCCGGCCTGGGTCCAGCACGTGATGTGGTGGCACGTCTACCCGCTCGGCTTCGTCGGCGCCGAGGTCCGCCCCGCGTCACCGGTGGGGGAGCGTCCGCTCGAGCACCGTCTCGACCGCCTGACCGGGTGGCTCGACCACGTCGTCGACCTCGGTCTGAACGGTCTGTTGCTCGGCCCGGTGTTCGCGAGCTCCACCCACGGGTACGACACGGTCGACCACTTCCGCATCGACCTGCGCCTGGGCGACGACGCCGACTTCGACGCCCTGGTCACCGCGGCGCACGAGCGGGGCGTGCGGGTGCTGCTGGACGGGGTGTTCAACCACGTCGGGCGTGAGCACCCGGCGTTCCGTGCGTTGTCGGACCAGGGCCCGGAGGCGCCGACCGCCGACCTGTTCGCCATCGACTGGTCCGGGTGGCAGCCGGGGCAGCCCGTGCCCGTCGGACTGTTCGAGGGCCACGACATCCTCGTCGCGCTCGACCACGACAGCCGTGCCACCGAGGACCTCGTGGTGCAGGTCATGACGCACTGGCTGGCCCGCGGCGTCGACGGTTGGCGGCTCGACGCGGCGTACGCGGTGCCGCCGGCGTTCTGGGCGCGGGTGCTGCCGCGGGTGCGGGAGCGGTTCCCGGACGCCTGGTTCAGCGGCGAGGTGATCCACGGCGACGCGGCGGCGATCGCGCGCGACTCGACGATGGACTCGCTGACCCAGTACGAGCTGTGGCAGGGGATCTGGCACGGCATCGCGGACCGCAACGGCCACGAGCTCGCGCACGCGATCGAGCGGCACGACGCGCTGCTGGCCACCTTCGCCCCGACGACGTTCGTCGGCAACCACGACGTCACCCGGATCGCGAGCGCGGTGGGGGAGCGGTTCGCCGGGCACGCCGCCGCGGTGCTGTTCACGGTGGCGGGGACCCCGGTGGTCTACGCGGGCGACGAGTACGGCTGGACCGGGGTGAAGGAGGAACGCGAGGGCGGCGACGACGCGGTCCGCCCGGAGTTCCCGGCCGAGGTGCCGGAGCCGACGGACCTGACCCACGCGTACGAGGCGCTCATCGCCCTGCGTCGCCGGAACCCGTGGCTGCACCGCGCACACACCGACGTCGTGCACCTGACCAACACCGCCGTGGTGCTGCGGACCGCGACGGCGGATGCCGCCGTGGTGACCGCCCTGAACCTGTCGGACGAACCCGTCGAGGTGCCCGTGGCCGACGCGACGCAGGTCGAGGCGGGCGGGGCCGATCTCGGGGACGGGACCCTGCGCCTCCCGGCCGGGGGTTGGGCCGTCCTGTCGCGTTCGTGAGCAGAAACGGTCGGGTCCCCATCGAGGACCCGACCGTTTCTGCGCACCAAGCGAACGCGCGAGCACGCGAACGCGCGCACGCGCACGCGCACGCGTACGACGCTACTTGCGCGCGGACGCCGCCCGGCGCTTGTTGAACACGTCGAACGCGACGGCGGCGAGCAGCACCAGACCCTTGATCAGGGACTGGAACTCGGTGCCGACACCGAGGATCGACATGCCGTTGTTCAGCAGACCGATGATGAGACCACCGACGATGGCTCCCGGCACCGTGCCGATGCCACCGGTGACGGCCGCGCCACCGATGAACACGGCGGCGATGGCGTCGAGCTCGAAGCCGTTGCCAGCGCCCGGTGCCGCCAGGTTGAGCTGGCCGGTGAAGACCACACCCGCCAGGGCCGAGATGACACCCATGTTGACGAAGAGCAGGAACGTGACGCGCTTCGTCTTCACACCCGACAGCTGCGCGGCCAGGGCGTTGCCACCGATCGCGTAGATGTGGCGGCCGAACACCGCGCTCCGCATGACGACCGAGTAGATCACCACGAGGGCGCCGAGCACGACGAGCACGATCGGGGTGCCGTTGTAGCTGGCGAGCAGGAGCGCCACGTAGATCACGAGCACGGCGCCGAACGCCGTCTTCACGATGAACCAGGCGAACGGCTCGCTCTCGAGCTGGTACTTGCGACGCGTGATGCGACCGCGGAACGCGGCGATCACCATGACGGCCGCGGCGGCGAAGCCGAGGATCATCGTGAGCGGCTCGTACCCGGTGGTGCCGAAGGACGGCAGGAAGCCGGAGCCGAGCGAGCGGAAGCCGGCGGGGAACGGCGAGATCTGCTGGTTCTGCAGGACGATCTGGGCCGCGCCGCGGAACGCGAGCATGCCCGCCAGCGTCACGATGAACGCCGGGATCCCGAAGTACGCGATCCAGAAGCCCTGCCAGGCGCCGACGAGTGCACCGACCACCAGGCAGAGCACGACCGCGATCGGCCACGGGATGTTCCACTGCGTGATCATCACGCCGGCCATGGCACCGGTGAAGGCGACCACCGACCCGACCGACAGGTCGATGTGGCCGGCGATGATGACCATGACCATGCCGATGGCCAGGATGAGGATGTAGCTGTTCTGGACGATCAGGTTCGAGACGTTGATCGGGGCCAGCGTGATGCCGTTCGTGGTCACCTGGAAGAAGATGACGATGACGATCAGCGCGATGAACAGGCCGATCTGTCGGAGCTGCCCGGTGAGGTAGCCGACGGCGGACTTAAGCGCGTTCATTGACAGGGGTCTCCCGTTCCTGGGTCATGTACTGCATGAGGACCTCGGGCGTCGCCTCGGCGCGCGGGACGTCGGCCGTGATGGTGCCCTCGGAGAGGGTGTAGATGCGGTCGCAGATGCCGAGCAGTTCGGGGAGCTCGGAGGAGATCACGATGACCGCCTTCCCCTGGTCGGCGAGCTGGTTGATGATCGTGTAGATCTCGTACTTCGCGCCGACGTCGATGCCGCGGGTCGGCTCGTCGAGGATGAGCACGTCGGGGTCGGCGTACATCCACTTCGACAGGACGACCTTCTGCTGGTTCCCGCCGGAGAGCTTCCCCGTCACGACGTCGACGTTCGGCGCCTTGATGTTGAGGCTCTTGAGGAACTGGGTCGCGACGGTGGTCTCCTCCGAGGAGTTCACGAAGCCCCAGTTGGCGAGCTTGCCGAGTGCCGACCCGGAGATGTTCCGCTTGATGTCGTCGATCAGGTTCAGGCCGTACCGCTTGCGGTCCTCGGTGACGTAGGCGATGCCGTTGTCGATGGCCTGCGAGACGGTGTGCGTCTTGATCGGGGTGCCGCGCTTGTAGACGGTGCCGCTGATGCCGGTGCCGTAGGACTGGCCGAAGACGCTCATCGCGAGTTCCGTGCGGCCGGCGCCCATCAACCCGGCGATGCCGACGACCTCGCCGGCGCGGACGTTGAGGTTGGCCTGGTGGATGATCTCGCGCGACGAGTCGAGCTGGTGGTGGACGGTCCAGTCCTCGATCCGCAGCAGTTCCTCGCCGATGACGGGGTTCTCGCGCTCGGGGTACCGGTTCGACAGGTCACGGCCGACCATCCCGCGGATGATCCGGTCCTCGGACACGTCGTCGGCCCGCATGTCGAGCGTCTCGATGGTCTTGCCGTCGCGGATGATCGTGACCTTGTCCGCGATCGCCTTGATCTCGTTGAGCTTGTGGCTGATGATGATCGCCGTCATGCCCTCGGCCTGCAGCGAGCGGATGAGCTCGAGCAGGTGCGCGGAGTCGTCGTCGTTCAGCGCGGCGGTGGGCTCGTCGAGGATGAGGAGCTTCACCTCCTTCGAGAGCGCCTTCGCGATCTCGACGAGCTGCTGCTTGCCGACACCGAGGTCGACGACCTTGGTGACGGGGTTGTCCTTCAGCCCGACGCGCTTGAGCAGCTCGGCGGCCGTCAGGTTCGTCTTGTTCCAGTCGATGAAGCCGCCCTTGGACTGCTCGTTGCCGAGGAAGATGTTCTCGGCGATCGACAGGAAGGGGCTGAGCGCCAGCTCCTGGTGGATGATGACGACGCCCGCAGCCTCGGAGTCGTTGATGTTCGCGAACCGCACGGGCTCGCCGTCGAGCAGGATCTCGCCGTCGAAGGAGCCGGCCGGGTAGACACCCGACAGCACCTTCATGAGCGTCGACTTGCCCGCGCCGTTCTCGCCGCAGATCGCGTGGACCTGGCCGCGCTCGACCTCGATCGAGACGCCCTGCAGGGCCTTGACGCCGGGGAACGTCTTGGTGATGTCCCGCATCTCGAGGATGGTGTCCGCCATGTGGACGCCTTTCCGTCGTGCGCGCGTGCGCGCGCTGGTGGAGACGGACTGGAGGCGCGGTGCGGGCTGGCACCGCGCCTCCGGTCCGTGAGATGGGCCTGACTACTTCAGGTCGGCTTCGGTGTAGTACCCGGAGTCCACGAGGACTTCCTTGTAGTTGTCCTTCGTGACGACCGTCGGCTGGAACAGGAAGGTCGGGACGACCTTGACCTTGTTGTCGTAGCTCTTCGTGTCGTTGACCTCGGGGTCCTTGCCGGTGAGCAGGTCCTCGGCCATGGTGACGGACTGCTTGGCGAGCTTGCGCGTGTCCTTGTAGATCGTCGAGTACTGCTGGCCGGCGATGATCGACTTGACCGAGGCGGCCTCGGCGTCCTGGCCCGTGACCGTCGGGAGCGGACGGTCGCTCGTGCCGTACCCGGCGCCCTGGAGCGCCGAGATGATCCCGATCGAGATGCCGTCGTACGGCGAGAGCACGCCGTCGAGCGTGGTGCCGCCCGAGTAGGACTTCGCGATCAGGTTCTGCATGCGGGCCTTGGCCGTGGCCGGGTCCCACTGCTGCGTCGCGGCCTGGGACAGCTCGTCCTGGCCGGACTGGATCTTCAGCGTGCCGTCCTCGAGGTACGGCTTGAGCGTCTTCATGGCGCCGTTGAAGAAGAACCCGGCGTTGTTGTCGTCGAGCGAGCCGGCGAAGACCTCGATGTTGAAGGGGCCCTTCTCGCCGGTCTTCTTGCCGTCCGCGTCGAGCACACCCAGGCCGGTGAGCAGGCTGTTCGCCTGGTCGACGCCGACCTTCTCGTTGTCGAAGGACACGTAGTAGTCGACGTTCTTGTTGCCCGTGAGCAGGCGGTCGTACGAGATCACCTTGATGCCGGCCTTGGCGGCGGCGTCGAGCTGGTCGGAGAGCGCGCCACCGTCGATCGACGCGATGATCAGGACCTTCGCGCCTTTGGTGATCATGTTGCTGACCTGCTGGGCCTGCTGCTGGACCTTGTTGTCGCCGTACTCGAGGTCGACCTTGTAGCCGGCCTTCTCGAGGTCGCTCTTGACGGCGTTGCCGTCCTTGATCCACCGCTCGGAGACCTTGGTGGGCATGGCGACGCCGACGAGGGCGCCCTTGTTGTCGCCGCTGCCGCCACCATCGGTGGACGCACGGCCGCCGGCCGAGCAAGCGGCCAGCGAGATCGCGATGCCGACGGCTGCGACGCCCGCGATGATCCTGCGCTTCATCATCGAAGTACCTCTGTTCCTTCGCGTCGTCCTCGACGCGGTCGGGTGCCGGGGCTGCTGTGCCCCGTGGGATGCGCTCGTGTGAGCGCTCACATCTTGTGGGTTCCGTGACGGGGTGTCAACTCAACACCGCCGTTTCGTGATCTTGCCGCGGCGACCGGACCGAGCGGTACGGTTGGCGCGTGAGCACCACGACCGCCCCCGAGGGCAGGGGCGGCAAGCGCCGGAAGGCCCCGACGATCTTCGACGTCGCCGAACGCGCCGGCGTGTCCCACCAGACCGTCTCCCGCGTGATCAACGGCGATCCGACCGTCCGCGAGCAGTTCCGGACGCAGGTCACCGACGCCGTCACCGAGCTCGGGTACCGGCCCCGCGCCGCCGCCCGGGCGCTCGCCGGTGGGCGGAGCAAGGCGCTCGGCATCATCACGGCCGGCGACGCGCTGTACGGCCCGTCGAGCACCTCGATCGGCTTCGAACGGGCGGCCCGCTCCGCCGGGTACCACGTGCTGCTGTCGACACTGCCCGAGGAACCGCGGCCGTCCGACCTGTCCGGGGCGCTCACCACGCTGCTCGCGCAGGACGTCGCCGCGATCGTGCTCGTCGCCGCCGACAACCGGGTGCTCGACGCCCTCGCGTCGCTCACCGTGCCGGTCACGGTGCCGGTCGTGGTGTCGAACGCCGTGCAGCGCGACGCCGTCCGGACCCCGGTCGCGCCGAGCGTCGCTGCCGTCGCCATCGACCAGGCGGCCGGCACCTCGCTCGTCATGCAGCACCTGTTCGACCGCGGACACCGCCGGATCGTGCACATCGCCGGGCCGCACGTGTCGCAGGAGTCCGAGGTGCGCCGCGCCACCTACGTGCGGATCATGCAGGACGCCGGGCTCGAACCCGTCGTGCTCGAGGGCGACTGGACCCCGGCGAGCGGCTTCGCGGCCGCCCGGCACATCGACGTGGGGACGGTCGACGCCGTCTTCGCGGGCAACGACCAGATGGCGCTCGGGGTGCTGCACGCCTTCGCCGACGAGGGGCTGCGGGTTCCCGACGACATCGCGGTCGTGGGGTTCGACGACGTCCCCGAGGCGGCGCACTTCACGCCGCCGCTGACCACCGTACGGCAGGACTTCCGGGCGATGGGGGAGCGGGTGCTCGACACCGTGCGGGCCCTGGTCGAGGGAGAGCCCCGCGATGAGACGCTGCTCGCGCCCGAGCTGGTGGTGCGGCGCAGCACGTAGCGCCCCCTCGCACGGTGCGGCGTTGTGCAGGTGGTGCGAGGTTCTTCCGTGCGCGGGCCCGCGGCGCACGGTGCGGCGTTGTGCGGCCGGTGCGAGGTTGATCGCTCGGTGCGGCGCTACAGTCCCGCACCGAGCGGCCAACCCCGCACCGACCGAGCGGCCGCGCACGGTGCGAGGCCGCGGCCAACCCCGCACCGGCCGAGGGGCCGCGCACGGTGCGAGACCGTGCACGACCCCGAGCTGACCCGACCGTCAGCCCTTCAACGCCCCGGACGACAGCCCGGCGACGTAGAACCTCTGCAACCCGACGTACAGCGCGATGCACGGGATCATCGCCACCACCGACCCGGCGACGAGGTTGCCGTACGACACCTGCCCGTACGCGCCGGTCTGCAGGTTGAGCAGCGCGACCGGCAGCGTGTACAGCGAGTCCTTCGTCAGGAACGTCAGGGCTCCGAGGAACTCCGTCCACGACGCCAGGAACGCGTAGAGCGCCGCGGTCGCCGCCCCGGGCAGGAGCAGCGGGCGGAGCACCGACACGACGACCCGGAAGCGCGAGGCCCCGTCGACGAAGGCCGAGTCCTCGAGCTCGGTGGGGATCGACTCGAACGCGTTGCGCATCACGAACACCCCGAACGGCAGGTTCACCGTCGTGTAGAACAGCACGAGCCCGAGCAGCGAGTTCGTCAGCCCCATGGCGTTCATCTCGAGGTACAGCGGCGTGAGGATGGCCTGGAACGGCACCATCATCGTCAGCAGCACCAGGCCGAACACGAGCCCGGCGCCCCGGAACCGGAAGCGTGCGAACCCGTAGCCGGCCATCGTCGCGATCACCGCGGTCAGCACCGCCGTGGCGATCGACACGATGAGCGAGTTCACGACGCCGGTGAGCAGGTGCGATGACGAGGCGAACACGGCGGCGAAGTTCTGCCACCCGAGCTGGAAGAACGTCGCCGGGTCGGGGGCCTGCGTGATGACGGCCTCGGACTGGAACGCCCGCAGGATCGACCAGATGAGCGGGACGCCGAACACGAGCGCCGAACCGATGCCGGCGATCGCGTACAGGGTGCGCTTGACAGTGGTGTCGCGGGGGTGCTGAACGCTGCCCTGCTGGTGGCGCCGACGTCGGCCGTCACCCGTGGTGGTCAGGGTCCTGGTGGACAGGTCCGGCGCCGCGAGGGCCGCACGGGAGGCCGTGGTGCTCATGGCGTCAGTCCTTCTCTCGCAGTGCCCAGAACTGGAACACCGTCACGGCGGCGATCACCACGACGAGGGCGATCGACTGGGCGGTCGCGGCCCCGAGCTGCAGGTTCACGAACCCGCGGTTGTAGATCGCGTTCACGATCGTGGTGGTCTCGGTGCCCGGCCCGCCCTGGGTCAGGATGTAGAACTGGTTGAAGGCGAGCAGCGATCCGATCACCGAGATGATGACGCTCAGCGCGACGGTGGAGCGGATCATCGGGAACGTGATGAGGCGTTCGGTCTGCCACCAGGACGCCCCCTCGAGCTGCGCCGACTCGTAGACCTCGTCGGGGACGCCCTGCATCGCCGACATGAGCAGCACCATGGTCAGCCCGGACACCGCCCAGACCACGAGCACGCAGATGAGCAGCGTCGCCAGCGGGCCGTTCACGAGCCACGCGGTGCTGCCGTCGGTGATCCCGAGCCAGCGGAGCACCATGTTGACGGCCCCCGAGTTCGGCTGCGCCTCGAGCACGAGCATGAACGAGAGCGTCGTCAGCCCGACCACGTACGGCAGGAAGAACACCGTCCGCAGGATCGTGCTGCCACGGCGTCGTGCGCGGACGAGCACGGCGAGGAAGTACCCGAGCGCCAGGATCGGCAGGGTCACGATCGCCGTGTACAGCAGCGTGTAGCCGATGGCGTGCACGAACGTCGGGTCCTGGAACAGCGTCAGGTAGTTCTGCAGCCCGATGAACCGGTACGGGCCGATCAGGGGCCAGTTCGTGAACGAGATGTAGAGCGCGAACACGAGCGGCACGAGCACGAAGACGGCGACGAACAGGATCGCCGGGGCGACGAGGACGGCGCCGGTGCGCGGCGGGTGGGTGAGCGAGTTGCGGGTCCGGACGGAGCCGCCACGCCCCGGGCCGCGGCCCACGGTGGGACGGCCCGGGCCGGTCCGGCCAGCGGGGCGCCGGGTGGAGATGGTCGACATGCGTGCACCTCTCTGTGCATCAACAAGAGCGAGACGAGCGAGACGAGCGGGACGAGCGGAGAAGACAGGCAGGCAGGCTCAGGCCTGCACCTGGTCGAGGATCCGCTGGTAGTCGGACTGCGCCGTCCGCATGGCGGCAGCGCTCCCCGACCCGAACACGGCCTCGCGGAACATCGCGAAGTACGGCGACGACGGCTGGTTGTTGAGCAGGTTGTACGCCAGCGTCTGCGGTGCGTAGCCCTTGTCGATGGCGTCGAGTGGCCCGTACGCCAGTGGGAACCGCTTGCGGTACTCCGGGGTGGCGGCGTCGGACCGCGTCGGGAAGTACCCGCCGTCCGGCAGTGCCTGCTGCTGCTGGAGCCCGTTCGCGTACTGCATGAACGCCCACCCACCGGACGGGTTCGCTGCCCCGTTCGGGATGCACATGTTGTCGCCGCCGTCGAAGAACGACCGCTGGCCGTCCCACGACGGGATGAGCACCGTCTGCATCTTCGCCCGCATCGCCTTGGTGGCCGCGGGCACGGTCGCCCCGTACGAGGTCGGGAAGATCCCCACCTTGCCGGCGCGGAAGTCGGCACCCCACGTGGTGCCGGCATCGGAGTACGTCGCCTTCGACAGCACGCCGTCCTTCCACAGCTGCCGGTAGAACTCGAGCATGCGTTCGAGGGCCTCGTTGCCGGTGATGTTCGCCCGCTGGGATCCCACCTCGCCGGTCATCATGTCGACCCCGGTCGCCCAGACGTGCGGCTGCGTGACGAAGCCGATGATGCCGGCGGCGTTGCCGGAGATCGACCAGCCGTAGACGTCGTCGTCGAGCTTCCGGATGGCCTTCGCCGCGTCGAGCAGCGTGGACAGGTCCTTCGTCGACTCCTCGACGTCGAGGCCCGCACGCTCGAACAGCTCGGTGTTCACGAACAGCTGCGAGTTGTCGGCCAGGTAGGGCAGACCGTAGTACCGGTCGCGGTACTCGAGCAGGCGCAGGTGCCCCGGCGAGATCGCGTCGAAGTAGTCCAGGTCCTTCACCACGTCGGTCAGGTCGGCGAACGCCTCGCGGAAGATGAACAGCTGCGAGTTGATGTCGTCGATGTCGACGACGTCCGGCGGCTCACCCCCGCGGATCGCGGTCGCGAGCTTGGTCACGTACTGCGCGTCCGGCACGGGCGTCAGCTGGACCTGCAGCGCCGGGTTCGCCTTGTTGAACCCGGCGACGGCCGACGTCAGGCCGGCCTGGGTCGCCGACCGGCACCACACCTGCACGGTGCCGGTCGCGTTCTTCCCGAAGCTCGCGGGCTTCGCGACGACCTTCGGCAGGGTGCCGGAGCACCCGGCCAGGGCGAGGGCTGCCCCGCCGGCGACGCCGCCGACGAGGAACGCTCGGCGGTCCATGCCGGTCACCGCGCCAGCGGGAGCCAGACGCGCATCGGCGCGGCTCCACGGTTGGCCCACGCGTAGTACGGGACGGCGATCGCGGCGACGTCGCGACCGGCCTGGAGGCCCGTGGTGGCGCCCTGTGGACCGGCCACGTCGTCGACGCTGGTCGCGTCTCCGGCGTGATCCGCGCCTCTCCCCACGTGCTCGGCCGCCACGTCGCTCCGCAGGCTCCGCGACGCGTCGGAACCGGCACGCGTGGGCCCAGACCGGGTCGCGTCCAGCCGCTGGTACGGCCAGGCCGGCTGCACGTGCTCGGCCGGGGCGTGCCCCGGGACCCGCAGCGTGACGACGCCGTCGAGCAGGTCGTCGCGGCGCTCCTCGGTGATCGGCGCGTCCGCGTCGACCGTCAGGTCGTCGACCGTGAAGCCCCGCTGGTCCGCCTGCTCGACCGCGTACACGAGCGGGCCGCGCTCGATCGCGACCTGCCCGCGAGCGGCGTCGATGCGGGCGTCGGCGACGTAGCGGTGCGGCGTCGTGTCGAAGACGAGCTCGACGGTGTCGCCCGCCGACCACTCGCGGTCGACGACGTGCAGCGTCCCCGCTGTCGGACTCGCGGACCCGTCCGGACCCGTGACGGTCGTGGTGTCCGACCAGGCCGGGATCCGCAGGCCCAGGGCGAGCGGGCCGTCCTCGGTGACCGTGACGCGGACGCGGCCGTCGTGCGGGTAGTCGGTCTCGACCCGCACCGGACCGAGGTCAGCGGTGGCGTACTGGTGGACCTGCAGGCCGCCGTCGGTTGCGGTCGCCAGGTAGCCGTCGAGGCTCGCGAAGGTGCGCATGATGTTCGGCGGGCAGCAGGCGCAGTCGAACCAGCCGCGGCGCCCGTGGGCGGGGGAGCGGTTCTCGTCCTGGTGGGCGTGGTCGCGCTGCTGCAGCGGGTTCACGTAGAAGTACTCGGTGCCGGCCAGGCTCACCCCGGCGAGGAACGCGTTGTAGAGCAGGCGCTCGATCGCGTCGGCGTAGACCGGCTTGCCGGTCGCGAGCAGCAGCCGCCAGGCCCACTGCACGCCGCCGATGGCCGCGCAGGTCTCGGCGTAGCCGCGGTCGGTCGGCAGCTCGTACGGGTCGCCGAACGCCTCCCAGTCCCAGCGGGCCCCGAGTCCGCCGGTGATGAAGGCCTTCGTCGCCATCATGTCCGCGAACTGCGTCTCGCTCGCGGCGAGGAGCTCGGTGTCCCCGGTCTCGATCGCGACGTCCACGGCACCCGCCGCCAGGTACACGGCGCGCACGGCGTGCCCCTCGACGGTCGTGGCCTGCCGGCTCGGCACCCGGTCGGAGAAGTACGTCGGTTCGCCGCCGGCGCGCTCGATGATCCCGTGCCCGCGGGCGTCGACGAACCAGTGCGCCAGATCGAGGTAGTCACGGTTGCCGGTCTCGCGGTACAGCTCGACCAGGCCCATCTCGACGACGGGGTGGCCGTCGACGTCGCGCGTCTTCGGCGTACCGTCCGGTGCGGTGCCGTCGCCGAACGTGCGGACCAGGTGGTCGGCGTTCTTGATCGCGACGTCGAGCAGTCCGGTGTCGCCCGTCGCACGGTGCTGGGCCACGGCCGCCTGGTACAGGTGCCCGGCGCAGTACATCTCGTGGCTCCACTTGAGGTCCGTGTACCGCTCGCCCTTCCCGCGGACCTGCTGGACGGAGTCCAGGTACCCGTCGTCGGCCTGCGCCTGGGCGTACAGGGCGGTGACCTCGCGCTGCAGGTCGAGCAGGTCTTCGGCGGGCGCGCGGCCGTACTCCCACGCCACGGCCTCGAGCCACTTCGTCACGTCGGAGTCCATGAAGATCGGGCCGACGGCCTCGCCCTCCTCGAGTCCCGCGGCGATGCGGAGGTTGCGGAAGTTGCCGGCCGTCTCGAGCTGCTGGTAGCCGCTGCGGACGGCATCGCGGCCGTTGCGCTCCTGGCGGAGCGCCCAGAAGCCGCCGGTGATCCGGGCGCCGCCGGTCGGCAGCGGCCGGAGCGTCAGGCGGGCGTCGGCGGTCGGGAGGACCGGGGTCGCGGTGTGCGCGCCGCGATCGGTCGCGAGCGTGGTGGTCATGTCGCCTCCTTGCGATGTGACTGGCACCGTCCGGATGGAGCTGGCCATCCGGAAAACGGTTTCTGCGGTGGACGTTACGACACGGGGCGCACGCCGCGCAAGAGCATTCCGGCGTTTTTGTGTAAGGTCATCGGCACGCCCTGATCGTCGGAAAGGTGGTTGCCGTGACGCTCGAACGCACCGGACAGCCGATCCGGATCACCGACGTGGCGGCGCTCGCCGGGGTGTCGATCGGCACCGCGTCGAAGGCGCTGAACGGCACCGGGCAGCTGCGGGACGCCACCCGGCTGCGGGTGAAGGAAGCCGCCGAGAAGCTCGGGTTCGTCGGCGATGCCCGGGCCCGCGCGCTGTCCTCGGGGCGGACCTACACCGTCGGCATGATCACCACCGACTCGTTCGGACGGTTCTCGATCCCGGTGCTGCTCGGTGCCGAGGATGCCCTGTCCGCCGGACGGATGGCCGTCCTGCTGTGCGACACCCGCGACGACCACGTCCGCGAGGCCCACTACCTGCGCTCCCTGGCGGCCCGCGGCGTCGACGGCATCATCGTGACCGGCCGCTCCGCCGACGCCCGGCCCCCGATCGACGTGTCGATCCCCGTCGTCTACGCCTTCACACCCTCGACCGACGACGCCGACGTGTCGGTCACCCTGGACGACGCCGCCGGGTCGGCGCTGGTCGCCTCGCACGTGCGCTCGCTCGGGCGGCAGCGGGTCGCGATCGTGACCGGGCCGGCGCGACACCGGTCCGCCGCGCGACGGGTGGCCGGTGCCTCGTCGGTTCTCGGGCCGCACCTGGTCACCGATTCGCTGTACGGCGAGTGGTCGGAGCGCTGGGGACGGCAGGCCGTGGACGTGCTCGCACGGGAGTCGCCCGACGTCGACGCGATCGTCTGCGGCAGCGACCAGATCGCCCGGGGCGTGTGCGACCGGCTGCGGGAGCTCGGGCGTTCGGTGCCCGGAGACGTCGCGGTCACGGGGTTCGACGACTGGGACGTGATGGCGCTCGCCTCGAGGCCGCCGCTGACCACCGTGGACCTGCGGCTCGAGGAGCTCGGACGCGTCGCGGGGCAGGCGCTCCTCGCCCTGATCGACGGCGGGACGGCGTCGTCGGCGGCCGTGACCCCGTCGCTCGTCATCCGCGAGAGCACCGTCGGCGCGTAGGGCGCGTTCGGCGGTCTGGGCTCGGCGGTCGGGGCTCGGGGTTCGGGGCTTGCGAGGTCGCGCGAACTGCCGCGCGTCGTGCCGTCGGGCGGCAGCTCGTGCGACCTCGGCGGACCGGTTGCGGCGTGTCGTGCGACCTCGGCGGCGCTGGTGTTGGTGCTGGTGCTGGTGCTCGTGGTCGAGCGGTCACAACACCCCGTCCGCCGTGGTCGAGCGGTCACGACTCGTCGCTCGACGCCCCTCCAGTCGACACTTCGTGACCGCGCGGAGGGGAGGCAGCGGGGTGTCGTGACCGTCCCGAGCGCCGCAGTTCGGGGTGCCGCGGGTTCGGAGAGTCGGTGGTCGGGACGTGCGCGGGTGTGGGGCGGCGGGTGGTCGGGACGTGCGCGGGTGCGGGCGGCGGGTGGTCGGGACGTGCGCGGGTGCAGGGTGGCCGGTGGTCGGGACTTGCGCGGGAGCGGTGTTGCGGTGGTCGCACGTCGTGGTCGACCTCGTGCGTCGCGCGGTCACGACCCGTCGCGCGTGGGACGTCGAGTGGTCAGGAATGGTCGGCTGGCGATGCGATGGACGACGGTTCGTGACCGGTCGGGGGAACTGAGCGGGGTGTTTCGACCGCTGGCGGGACGGGCGCACCGGCGGCGCGCCGCGGCGTTGCACGAGTGAGCGCTCACGTGCCAGGATGTGAGCGCTCACTGAGGACGACGAGGTTCTGGAGGAACACATGGGTGACGACCGCCGACAGCGGATCGTGGACGGCCGCACCACACTCGGGATCGAGCTCGGTTCCACCCGCATCAAGGCCTGCCTGGTGGACGAGGACCTCGTGCCCATCGCTGCCGGTTCCCACGAGTGGGAGAACGAGTACGTCGACGGCCGCTGGACCTACTCGCTCGAGGCCGTCGAGACCGGACTCCGTGCCGCGTACGCCGCCCTGGTCGCCGACGTCGAGGCGCAGTACGGCGTCGCCCCGAGCACCTACCGCGCAGTCGGCGTGAGCGCGATGATGCACGGCTACCTGGCGTTCGACGCCGCGGGCGAGCTGCTCGTGCCGTTCCGCACCTGGCGCAACACCTCGACCGGCCCCGCGGCCGAACGCCTCAGCGAGGCCCTCGGGTTCAACATCCCGCTGCGCTGGTCGATCGCGCACCTGTACCAGGCGGTCCTCGACGACGAGCCGCACGTGGCCGAGATCGCCGGCGTCACGACCCTGGCCGGCTACGTCCACCGTCGTCTGACCGGTCGGAACGTGCTGGGCGTCGGTGACGCGAGCGGCATGTTCCCGATCGAGGGCGGCCCCGTCGACAGCGGCCCCGGCGACCCGGGCGCGAAGGACTTCGACCACGCCATGCTCGCCACCGCGCAGGACCTGATCGGCGTGCCGGACCTGCGGTCCCTGCTGCCCGAGGTCCTCGTCGCCGGTGCCGAAGCCGGCGAGCTGACCCCCGAGGGTGCGGCCTGGCTCGACCCGACCGGCACGCTCGAACCCGGCGCACCGCTCTGCCCGCCCGAGGGCGACGCCGGCACCGGCATGGTCGCGACGAACGCCGTCGCTCCGCGCACCGGCAACGTCAGCGTCGGCACGAGCATCTTCGCGATGGTCGTGCTCGAGCAGCCGCTGACCACCGCGCACGAGGAACTCGACGTCGTCACCACCCCGGCCGGTGACGCCGTGGCCATGGTGCACTGCAACAACGGCGCGAGCGAGATCGCGAGCTGGGCCCGGGTGTTCGGACGCTTCGCCGAGGCCTCGAGCGAGCGGACCGGCGCGACGCCGATCGGCATCGACGATGTCTACGCCACCCTGCTCGCCGAGGCCGTCGCCGACGACACCGACCCGGACGCCGGCGGTCTGCTCTCCTTCAACTACCTGGCCGGCGAACCCGTCACCCACGTCGAGGACGGCCGACCCCTGCTGCTCCGCACCCCCGGTGCACGCTTCACGCTCGGCAACCTGGTGCGCTCCGAGGTGCACGGCGCCTTCGCGACGCTGGCCATCGGCATGGACGTCCTGCACGGCGAACAGGTGCAGGTGGACCGGATGACCGCGCACGGCGGGCTCTTCCGCACGCCGGGCAGCCCGCAGCGGCTCCTCGCGGCGGCGTTGCGCGTGCCGATCGCGCTCGAGGAGACCGCGGGCGAGGGCGGCGCGTGGGGGATCGCGGTGCTGGCCGCCTACCTCGAGCACACCGACCAGCAGCTCGCCGACTACCTGTCCGACACCGTGTTCGGCGGGGACGCCGTGCACGTGGCCGAACCCGAGCCGGCGGACCTCGCCGGGTTCCAGACGTACCTGGAGCGCTACCGGGCCGCACTGCCCGTGCAGGACGTCGCCGCGGCGGCGACCCGCCCCAGCGCGACCACAGGACCGACCGAAGAGACCGACGGCGCCGACCCGCGCCTCCAGACAGAGGAAGTGACCCGATGACGGACGCGATCGACGAGACCACACGCCAGGCGGTGGCGACGACGCGGGAGCGCGTCGCGCGCCTGCACGGCGAACTCGTCCGCTACGGCCTCGTGATCTGGACCGGCGGCAACGTCTCCGAGCGCGTGCCCGGCACGGACCTGTTCGTCATCAAGCCGAGCGGGGTGTCGAGCGACGACCTGACGCCCGAGAACCAGGTCGTCTGCACCCTCGACGGCGTGCCGGCCGAGGGCTGGGGCAACGAGCACGGCCCGTCCAGCGACACCGCCGCGCATGCCTACGTGTACCGGAACATGCCCGAGGTCGGCGGTGTCGTGCACACCCACTCGACGTACGCGACCGCCTGGGCCGCCCGCGCCGAGGCGATCCCGTGCGTGATCACGGCGATGGCGGACGAGTTCGGCGGCCCCATCCCGGTCGGCCCGTTCGCCATCATCGGCGACGACTCGATCGGCCACGGCATCGTCGACACCCTGAGCGGCCACCGCAGCCGCGCGGTCCTGATGCAGAACCACGGTGTCTTCACGATCGGCAAGGACGCGAAGGACGCCGTCAAGGCGGCCGTGATGTGCGAGGACGTGGCACGGACCGTCCACATCGCGAAGCAGGGCGGCGAGGTCGTCCCGATCCCCGAAGCAGACATCGATCGACTCTTCGATCGCTACCAGAACGTCTACGGACAGAACCCCGAAGGAGCCATGCGATGACGCAGGACACCACCGTCGCCCCCCAGGCCACGCTCGACAGCTACGAGGTCTGGTTCCTCACCGGCTCCCAGGGGCTGTACGGCGAGGAGACCCTGCGTCAGGTCGAGGAGCAGAGCAAGGCGGTCCACGCGGAGCTCGCCGGGCACCTGCCGGTGAAGCTCGTCTGGAAGCCCGTGCTCAAGGACGCCGACGGCATCCGCCGGGCGCTCATCGAGGCGAGCGCCGACGACAAGGTCATCGGCGTCACCACGTGGATGCACACGTTCAGCCCGGCCAAGATGTGGATCGGCGGCCTGCAGGCGCTGACCAAGCCGCTGCTGCACCTGCACACGCAGGCGAACGTCACGCTGCCCTGGGCGGACATCGACTTCGACTTCATGAACCTCAACCAGGCCGCGCACGGCGACCGTGAGTTCGGCTACGCCCTGGCTCGCCTGGGCGTCCGGCACGCGACGGCCGTCGGCCACGTCTCGGACCCCCGCGTCCAGCAGCGCGTCGCGAACTGGACCCGTGCCGCCGCCGGCGCCGCGGCCGTCCGCGAGCTGAAGCTCACCCGCTTCGGCGACAACATGCGCTACGTCGCCGTCACCGAGGGCGACAAGACCGAGGCCGAGATCGAGCTGGGCGTGCAGGTCAACACGTGGGCCGTCAACGAGCTCGCGGCAGCGGTGGACGCCGCCGCAGCGGACACGGCAGCGGTCGACGCGCTCGTGGCGACGTACGAGCGCGACTACGACGTGGACCCGTCACTCCGCAGCGCCGGCGGCGAACGGCACGCCGCGCTCCGCGACGGTGCCGCCATCGAGATCGGCCTCCGCACCCTGCTCGCGCAGAACGGCAGCGCCGCGTTCACCACGAACTTCGAGGACCTCGGCTCGCTCAAGCAGCTGCCGGGCCTGGCGGTGCAGCGCCTGATGGCCGACGGCTACGGCTTCGGTGCCGAGGGTGACTGGAAGACGGCGGTCCTGGTCCGCGCGATGAACGTCGCCGGCGCCGGCCTGCCCGGTGGTGCCTCCCTGATGGAGGACTACACCTACGACCTCACCCCGGGCGCCGAGAAGATCCTCGGGGCGCACATGCTCGAGGTCTCGCCGACGCTCACCACCACGAAGCCGACGCTCGAGATCCACCCGCTCGGCATCGGCGGCAAGGACGACCCGGTCCGCCTGGTCTTCACAGCCGATTCCGGCGAGGCCGTCGTCGTCGCGCTGTCCGACACCCGCGACGGCTTCCGCCTCACCGCGAACGTCGTCGACGTCGTGCCCCCGACCGAGGCCCTGCCGAAGCTGCCCGTGGGCCGCGCGGTCTGGGAGCCCCGGCCGTCGTTCCCCGTCGCCGCCGAGGCCTGGCTCACCGCCGGCGCCGCCCACCACACCGTGATGACGACGGCGGTCGGTCTGCAGGTCGTCGAGGACTTCGCGACCATGGTCGGCACCGAGTTCCTGGTGATCGACGAACACACCACCGCACGCGGGTTCCGCGACGAGCTGCGTCTCCAGCAGACGTGGCACCGTCTCGACCGCGGCTTCTAGAGGAGTCAGGACCCACGATGGACGACGTGATCGCGGCCGAGCGCACCCGCACCAACTGGGCGGGCAACGTCACCTACCGCGCCTCGGCGCTGGCCCGGCCGACGTCGGTGGACGAGCTCCAGCAGCTCGTCGCCTCGACGCCGCGCCTGACGGCGCTCGGCTCGCGACACTCGTTCAACACCATCGCCGACACCGATGCCGTCCAGGTCTCGTTGTCGGACCTGCCGCCGGTGCTCGAAATCGACACGTCGCGTCGCGTCGTGCGGGTCGCCGCCGGCATGACGCACAGCCAGGTCGCGGCCGGTCTGGAGGCCCGTGGCTGGGCACTCGGGAACCTCGCGTCCCTGCCACACATCTCCACGGCCGGGGCCGTCGCCACGGGCACGCACGGCTCCGGTGTGCGGAACCCGTCGCTCGCGCAGGCGGTGGTCGGCCTCGACGTCGTCCGCGCCTCCGGTGAGATCGCGCACGTCGACGCCTCGTCACCGGACGGGCTGCTCGACGCCCACCGGGTGGGGATCGGCGCGCTGGGCGTCGTCACCGCGGTGGAGCTCGCGATCGAGCCGACGTTCCAGGTCGCCACGACGGTGCACCTCGACCTGCCGTGGGACGCCGTCGCCGCGCAGTTCGACCAGGTGATGTCCGACGCGTACTCCGTGTCGATGTTCACCTCGTTCGACGACCGCGGTGCCCGGCAGGTCTGGGTCAAGCACCGCGTGGACGAGGCCGCACCGACCGTCGACCTCGTGGCCCTCGGAGCCCGTTCGGCCTCGGGGCCGGTGCACCCGGGGGAGAACGACCCTGCCGGGGTCACCGAGCAGGGCGGCGTGCCGGGGCCGTGGTCGGAGCGACTGCCGCACTTCCGGTCCTCGTTCACCCCGTCGACCGGGGCTGAGATCCAGGCGGAGTACCTGATCCCCGCTGCCTCGGCGGTGGCGGCACTCGAGGCGCTCCGACCGCTGGCGTCGCTGTTCGCCCCGATCCTCATCGCCGCCGAGGTCCGCACCATCGCCGCCGACACCGCGTGGCTCGCGCCCTCGTCCGGACGACAGTCGGTCGGCCTGCACTTCACGTTCCGCCGGGACGCCGCCGCCGTGGCCGCGGCGGTCGCCCGGATCGAGGACGTCCTGGCACCGTTCGACCCGCGGCCGCACTGGGGCAAGGTCTCCGCCGCGAGTGCCGAGCGGCTGCACGAGGCGTACCCGCGGCTGTCCGACTTCGCCGCACTCGCCCGGGACCTCGACCCCACGGGGCGGTTCCGCAACGCGTTCCTGGCCCGCATCCTGTCCTGACGCGATGGACAGGTGTCCCGCACCACCGGCTGTGGTGCGGGACACCCGGGTCCTCAGTCCTTGCGGGACAGGTCGATCAGGAGCCTGACCACGGTCACGAGCAAGCTCGCGATCCCCAGCCAGGGCACCCGACGCCTGGACCGATCATCGGTGTCGTTCGACATCGCTGACCTCCTGGTGTCGTCGCCGGCTGACACGAGGAGCTTCGGCCGAGGGATGCGTCGCCGAGCGGGCTCGGCTACCATCGGTTCCGAGCGTTGGACTCGGGATGGTTGACGCATCCCTTGGCTTTCCACTCGGAAGGCGAATCGAGGCCCGGAACTGTTGTCGCAGTCCCGGGCCTCACGCTTTCGCCCAGGTCGCGCTCCGGCGGTGACGCGACCGGAGCCAGCCTACGTGCATGTGTCCGCTGATATGCAGATCGACTCTCACAGGGGATCCCCATCGGATGCCCTGGCGAACCCCCGCCTCGGTGCCGGTCGTCCACATGTGAGGACGCAAAGGTGGGGACATGGCGAACCTCAACCGCATCATCGGCATGGCCTCCAAGGTCATCGACAAGCAGCTCCAGAAGCGTGGGCAGGGGGGAACCGCGCCCGGCGCCGGATCGCAGCAGGGCGGGACCGACTGGCGCGGCATCGTGCGCAGCGCCGCGGACAAGCTGACCGGCGACGACCGGAACCAGCAGCAGCAGCCGCAGCAGCAGTCCGGCCAGCAGCCGTCGCAGCAGTACGGCCAGCCGCAGCAGTACGGCCAGCAGCCACAGCAGTACGGCCAGCAGCCGCAGCAGCACGCCGGCACGCCGCAGCACGGGGCCGACGCCGACAAGGTCGCCCTGGCGAAGTACGACTACCTGCTCCGCACCTCGTCGCCGGAGCAGCTCGAACAGGTCCACCACGACGCCTTCGCGCGGCTCACCCCCGCGCAGCGCCAGCAGGTCCGCGACCGCCTGAACTCCGAGCTCCCGCCCCACGAGCACCTTCGCGACGACTCGGCGGGCGGCATGGCCCGTGCGATGACCCGCGGAGAGATGTCGCGTCCGGGTCTGGTCCGACGGGTCCTCGGCGGTTCCGGCCGCTCGGGCAACGGCAACGGCAACGGCAACGGCAACGGCCGCGGCCGCGGCGGGGCATTCGCCGGTGGTGCAGCGGTCGGCGCCGGCGCGATGGCCTTCGGTGGCCTCGCCGCCGCGGTGGCCGGGGGAGCGGTGCTGAGCGCTGCCGCCGGTCCGGTCCTGGCAGGGGCGGCCGACCTCGGCGTCGACTTCGAGGGCATCGCCTCGGGCATGGGCGACCTCGGGCTCGGTGACCTCGGCGGTGGCGTCGAGGGACTCCTCGGCGAGGGCGAGCAGCTGCTCGGCGGGTTCGGTGAGCAGGCCGCGGGGTTCGGTGAGCAGGCGTCCGGGCTCGGCGAGCAGGCGTCGAACCTCGGGAACGACTTCCTCGGTGGGCTCTTCGACCGCTGACGCACTGCGGTGCGAACGCATCGGGAATAGCGGGACGGCGTCCGGCGCTTGCAATGTTTCGTCGTGCGTCGTCCGACGCACGCGAGATTCGGACGGGCCACCGTCGCGGTGTCAGGATGGACGCCGCCCGGCGGGTGAACCGTTCCGCCGTCGCAGCGACCGCCACCGCGATCGCGACCCCCTTCCCCGAGGAGCAGCACCGTCATGAGACGCCCCAACCGCCTGACGATCACCGCGGCCGTCGCCGCAGCAGCAGCCCTGGTCCTGACCGGCTGCTCGGGTGGGGGTTCGTCCGACGACGGCGCCGAGGGCACGGCCAAGGGCGGCACGCTCAACATCCTGACGCCGCAGACCTCGTTCCACCTCGACCCCGCGACCAGCCAGAGCCTCGGCATCACGTCGATGGGCCTCGTCGCCCGACGGCTCACCACGTGGGACGTCGAGCCGGGCAAGACGGCGAAGGTCGTCCCCGACCTGGCGACCAACACCGGGGTCTCGAGCGACGACGGCAAGACCTGGACCTACACGCTGAAGGACGGCGTCGAGTTCCAGGACGGCACGCCGATCACCACGAAGGACATCAAGTGGGGCATCGAGCGCTCGTTCGCGCCGACCCTCAGCGGTGGCCTGAGCTACCACAAGTCGCTCCTGGTCGGTGGTGACTCCTACAAGGGCCCGTTCGACGGCAAGTCGCTCGACAGCATCGAGACCCCGAACGACAAGACCATCGTCTTCAAGCTGAACGACGCGTACGGCGACTGGCCGTGGCTCGCGTCGATGCCCGCGTTCACCCCGGTGCCCGAGGGCGACGGCAAGGACACCGGCGCCTACGACCTGAAGCCGGTCGCATCCGGTCCGTACCAGGTGCAGTCGAACACGCAGGGCTCGCAGGTCACGCTCGTCCGCAACAAGAACTGGAGCGCGAAGACCGACGAGGTCCGCACCGCCGGCCCGTCGAAGATCGTCTTCAAGGAGAGCCAGGACCAGTCCACGGCGACGCAGACGCTGATCGCGGACAACGGCGACGCCAAGAACTCCTTCGGCGCCATCTACCTGGGTGCCGCCGAGCTCAACCAGGTGCGCAGCAACCCGGCCGCCCAGGACCGCCTCGCCACCTCGAAGGCCGGCCCGATCAGCTACATGGCGATCAACACGCAGCGCGGCGAGCTCAAGGACCTCAAGGTCCGCCAGGCGCTGCAGTACGCGGTCGACCGCAAGTCCTTCCGGATCGCCGCCGGCGGCGCGATCGCCGGCTCGTACGCCTCGACGCTCATCACCCCGGGCATCGCCGGGCGCCAGGACTACGACCTGTACAAGACGAAGGCCACCGGCGACGTCGACAAGGCGAAGGAGCTGCTCAAGGAGGCCGGCGTCAGCAACCTGAAGCTGACCCTGGTCACCCAGAACGACCCCACCTACCTCGCCCAGGCGCAGGCGCTGCAGTCCGGCCTGAAGCGTGCCGGCATCGCCGTGACGCTCAAGCCGCTCGACTACGACTCCTTCACCCAGGCGACCACCAACGGCACCGACTTCGACTTGTCGCTGTCGAGCTGGCAGCCGGACTTCCCGAGCGCGAACGCCAACCTGCAGCCCCTGTACGACTCGTCGCAGATCGGTGGCGGCGGCTACAACGTCTCGAAGTACAGCAACCCCGAGGTCGACGCCCTCATCGCGAAGGCCAGCTCCACGGTCGACCAGGACGACGCGCAGAAGCTCTGGGCCCAGGCGGACCAGAAGATCATGGCCGACGCCCCCGTCGTGCCGCTGATCTACGCGAAGCAGTCCTTCCTGGCCGGTTCGAACGTGCAGAACTTCCAGATCGCGGACTTCCCCGCGTACCCGAATTACCTCAAGGTCTCGCTCAAGCAGTGACCGAACCGATCCTGCAGGTCGAGGGGGTCCGCGTCGCGTTCGGCGACGCGGAGCCCGTCGTCCGTGACGTCTCCTTCGACCTGACGCCCGGCCGGGTCCTCGCCCTGGTGGGGGAGTCCGGCTCGGGCAAGTCCGTCAGCGCCATGAGCGTGCTCGGGCTCCTGCCGCCGCAGGCCTCGGTGTCGGGCAGTGCCCGGTTCCGTGGCGAGGAACTCATCGGTGCCCCCGTCGAGACGGTCCGCGCTGTCCGGGGTGCGGGCATCGGCGTGGTGTTCCAGGAGCCGATGAACTCGTTCACGCCGGTTCTGTCCATCGGCGCCCAGATCGCCGAGGCCGTCCGGGCACACCCCACCGGGCTCGACCGTGCCGGCGTCCGGGCACGCGTCGACGAACTGCTCCGTGACGCCGGGCTCGCCGACCCGGAGCGCATCCGGAAGGCCTACCCGCACGAACTGTCCGGCGGCCAGCTCCAGCGCGCGATGATCGCGATGGCCCTGGCCGGCGACCCGGTCGCACTCTTCGCCGACGAGCCCACGACCGCGCTCGACGTCACCGTGCAGGCCGGCATCCTCGACCTGCTGCGGCGGCTCGGCCGCGAGCGCTCCCTCGCCGTGCTGCTCATCACCCACGACATGGGCGTGGTCGCGGACGTCGCCGACGACCTGCTGGTGCTGCGGCGCGGGGACCCGGTCGAGCACGGGACCGTCGCCGAGGTCTTCGCCCACCCGACCGCCGACTACACGCGCGAGCTCCTCGCGGCCGTCCCCAGCCTGGAGGCGCGCCCCGCGTCCGCAACGCCGGCTGCGGACCCGGACGCCCGGGCCGGCGATCCCGGCTCACGCGCCCAGCGACAGCTCACGGCTTCGGGCGCGCGTGAGGTGTCGCCCAGCGCGAAGACCGCTGCGGTGACCGACGAGGCGGACGCGAGTCACGCCTCCCGGCCGCTCGTGGCGCGCCTGCGCGACGTCGCCGTGCGGTACTCGCGCCGAGGCGGACCGACCGTGTCCGGCATCGACCTCGACCTGCACGCCGGCGAGACCGTCGGCCTGGTGGGCGAATCCGGTTCCGGCAAGTCCACGATCGGGCGCGCGCTCGCGGGCCTGGTGCCCGTCGTCGCCGGCTCGGTCGAGGTGGACGGCAGCGACCTGCGCACCGCTCGCGGACGACGACTGCGCGACCTGCGCAGTCGGGTCGGCATCGTGTTCCAAGACCCGGCGTCGTCGCTCAACCCGCGGCAGACCATCGGCTGGAGCATCGCGGAACCGCTGCTCGTGCACGGCACCGACTCCGCCGCCGGCCGGGCCGAGCGGGTCCGTGAACTGCTGACCGCCGTGCAGCTCGACCCGACGTGGGCCGAGCGGTTCCCGCACCAGCTGTCGGGCGGCCAGCGGCAGCGCGTCGCCGTCGCGCGTGCGCTCGCACTGCGGCCGGCACTCGTCATCGCCGACGAACCGACCTCGGCACTCGACGTGACGGTGCAGGCCGCCGTGCTCGACCTGCTCGCCGGGCTGCAGCGGGAGTTCGGCTTCGGCATGCTGCTCATCAGCCACGACCTCGCGGTCGTCCGCCAGCTCGCCGACCAGGTGATCGTGCTGCGCGACGGCCGGATCGTCGAGCGGGGGAGCACCGACGCCGTGCTCGACGACCCGCAACAGGACTACACGCGCATGCTCCTCGCCGCAGCGCCCGTCGCCGATCCCGTGCGACAGGCCGCTCGCCGCGAGGCGTGGCGCGCGTGGGAAGGAGTGGCCTCGTGACGGCCAACGTCGTCGACCGACCGGTCGCACCGTCCGGCCGGACCACCGGCTTCCGGGCCGTGGTGCGACGCGTCCGGCAGGACCGCTGGGCGGTGGCCTCGGCCGTCGTCATCGCGGTGTTCCTGGTGGTCGCCGTGGCGGCCCCGCTCATCGCGAAGGCGTCCGGGCAGGACCCGTACTCGTACGACATCGACGCGCTCAACTCGTTCGGTGCGCCGCGCGGTCCGGGTGGCGGCATCAGCGGCGAGCACTGGTTCGGTGTCGAGCCCCTGACCGGGCGCGACCTGTTCTCGATCGTCACGTACGGTGCGCGGACCTCGCTCGGCATCGGACTCGCCGCGACCCTGGTCTCGATCGTCATCGGCGTGCTCGTCGGCGTCACGACCGGGTTCTTCGGTGGCTGGTACGACCGGGTGCTCTCGCGGGTCGTCGACGTGATCTTCGGGTTCCCGTCGCTCGTGTTCATGATCGCCCTCACCGCGATCGTGCCGTCGTCGTTCCCGAAGCCCGTGCTCGTCGTGCTCGTCATCGGGTTCTTCGGCTGGCCGGCCGTGGCCCGTGTCGTGCGGGGACAGACGCTGTCGCTCGTCAGCCGGAACTACGTCGTGGCCTCCACCGCGATGGGTGCCGGCCGGTGGCACGTCATCCGCACGCAGCTGTTGCCGAACCTCGCCGCGACGATCACCGTCTACGCCACCATCTCGATCCCGTCGATGATCGGTGCCGAGGCCGCGCTCTCGTTCCTGGCCGTCGGCGTCAACCCGCCGACGCCGTCGTGGGGTCGCAGCATCGGCGACGCCATCGGCTGGGTGCAGACCGATCCCATGTACCTCGTGTTCCCCGGAGCCGCACTGTTCCTCATCACCCTCGCCTTCAACGTGCTCGGTGACGCCCTGCGCGACGCCCTCGACCCGCGAGGGGGCACCGCGTGAACGCCGCCACCCTGCGCTTCCTGGCGATCCGCGTGCTCGGGGCCGCCGTCGTGCTGCTCGTCGTCGCGGCCATCACGTACGCGCTCTTCATGCTCCTGCCGACCAACCCGGCCCGGGCGATCTGCGACAAGCCCTGCACGCCGGACCGGCTGCGAGAGGTCCAGGCGTTCCTCGGCACTGACAAGCCTTGGCTCGCGCAGTTCGGCGCCTACCTGGCCGGTATCTTCACCGGCCGGACCTTCGGCAGCGGCAACAGCGTCATCGAGTGCGCGGCGCCGTGCTTCGGGTACTCGTTCCAGCTGCACGAGAGCGTCACCGAGCTGATCCTGGCGCGTCTGCCCGTCACGGCCTCGATCGCCGTGGGCGCCGCCGTGCTGTGGCTCGTCGCCGGGGTGTTCGGCGGCACCGTCTCGGCGCTGCGCCGCGGCACCTTCGTCGACCGGGCCGTGATGACGGTCGCGGTCGCCGGTGTCTCGTCTCCGGCGTACCTGGTCGGGCTGCTCGGCATCCTGCTGTTCGGCTTCGTGCTGGGGGTCCTGCCGACGAGCGGGTACGTGGCCTTCGGCGACGACCCGGTCGGCTGGTTCACGCACCTGATCCTGCCGTGGTGTGTGCTGGCCTTCATCAGCGCGGCGATCTACGCCCGGTTGACCCGTGGCGAGATGCTCGAGTCGATGTCGCAGGACTTCGTCCGGACCGCCCGGGCCAAGGGGCTGCGGGAGCGACAGGTCGTCGTGCGGCACGGGCTCCGGACCGCCATCCTGCCCGTGGTGACGCTGTTCGGGCTCGACCTCGGGTCGCTGCTCGGTGGTGCGGTCATCACCGAGAAGGTGTTCTCGATGCAGGGCCTCGGCGCGCTGCTCATCGACGCGGTGCACACGCTCGACCTGCAGGTGGTCGTCGGCTTCACGCTGTTCTCGGCGCTGCTCATCGTCACGGCGAACGTGATCGTCGACGTGGTCTACGCGTTCGTCGACCCGCGGGTGCGGCGCCGGGCGTAGGGGCGCCCCCGCTCGTGCCGAGCCTCGCACCGTGCGAGGTCAGGTGCCCCCGCCGCTGTTGTGGTGCGAGGTTCCGTACTCCGTGCGAGCGCATCCGCCTGCCACGGAATCGGGAACCTCGCACTAGAGCGCCCGCCCCTCGCACCGTGCGAGGTCAGCCGGCCGTTGCCGCGCCGTCCCACCACCGCAGGACCCGCGTCCCCATCAGGGTGAGCCACTTCGAGCGTTCGCCCGCCGGGACGTCGACCTCGAACCACTGCCGCCCTGGTGCACGTTCACCTTGGGTCCAGGTGCCGTCGGCGTTGCGAGCCGCCCGGACGAGCTCGATCGCCTCGGCAGCACGTGGGTCCGGCGGGGTCCCGTCCTGCAACCCGGCCGCCCGCAGGTGATCGGTCGCCCGAAGCGCGGTGTAGATCCATCGCGACGGGTACGCGAAACGGTGCACCCAGGAGCCGACGAGCTCGCCGTCGGACTTCCGGTACAGCAGCCGCCGTTCGAGCAGGTACTCGGCTCCGCGGTGTCGGGCGGCGCGGAGCTCCGTGGCGCGCGGGTGCGATCCCTCGGACAGCTGCTCGTGCTGCAGCAGCCCGTCGAGCACGTTGAGGGTCGAGTGGAACGACGACACGGTGGACCCTTCGACCCACTCGCAGTTCCAGCCACCGTCGGCGAGCTGGTGCTCGAGGATCCACTCGGCGATGTCATCCACGTCAGCACCGAGCCAGGTGCCGTTGGCGAGCGTGAAGGCGTTGATGCAGCAGTCCACTTCGCCGCCCCAGTACGGCAGGTCGTCGTAGTCCCACCGACTGTTCTCGGCGAGGCGCACGGCGGTGTCCCCGAGCACAGCGGCGTCGAGCCCCCAGTCGCGCAGCGTGTTGAGCGACCAGGTCGTCGCCGTGTAGGGCTGTCCGGCGGCCTGGGCCTCGGGACCGTCGGGGTCGAAGTCGGCGGGGAAGTACGAGCCGCCAGCCCACTGTCCGTCCGGGTCCTGGTGAGCGAGGAGCGCTGCGCCGAACCCCTCGGTCGCGACCCGGGCACGGGTGGCCTGCCACGTCGCGGCGGGGGCGTCGACGAGGTCCCGCTCGACCTGCCAGCGCAGTGCCGGGTCGGAGGCGACGAGCCAGTCGACCACCGTGTCGTCCGTCATGGCGGGGAGACTACTCGCTGCTGCGCGCCCGGGGCGGCGATCGCGCGAGGGGAGGCGCCCGGTGCGAGGTTGTTCACCCCGTGCGGCGGAACAACCTCGCACCGTGTGACCGACCTCGTACCGACCGACCTCGCACCGACCAACAGACCGCGCGCCCCACCACCCGGGCGACGTCCATCAGAAGTACGTGATGCCGTGCGGCGTCCGCGGCGGCAGCAGCATCGCGCGGAACAGCTCCACCGACGCTGGGTCCGCAGCGCGGACGAGCCCCGCGGCTGCCAACGTGACGGGGGATACCGAGCCGATCAGCAGCGCACCGAGCTCCGCGACGTCGAGCTGGACGTCAGACCCGGCCACGTCGACGTCGTCGGTGATGCGCGTGACGGTGCCACGGGCCTCCTGGACGTCGAGGCGGTACGTACCGGTGGTGAAGCCGAGCGCGTCGGTGACCCCGAGTGTCAGCGACCCGTCGACGGCGAACGGCCGCGAGGCCAGCACCGCGGGCACGTCGAGCACGCGCAGCCAGACGTGGTCCTCTTCGTGGTCGACGTCGTACGCACGGTTGTCGCCGAGCGCCGCGACGATGGGGTCGTCGAGGCGGGAGCGGTTGTACTTCACGACGTCGTTGAGGTCGACCGAGAGCAGGAACTCCCACAGGGCGGTGTAGGCCTGGTCGTCCGCGTAGACCAGGTCGACGATCTCGAGCGCGGTGTCGGAGCCGCGGTCCTCCTTGACGCGCCAGGTCACGTAGCCGTCGATCTCGTCGGAGCCGTCGGGACGGTGCACCGCCGCGCGGACGTCCTTCGCCTTCTGCCCGTCGTGGCCGAGCAGGCCGAACGCGATCGGCCAGGTTCCGGTGTTGCGGACCATCGAGCCGGGGGTGCGGACGTGGAACCGGTCGAAGACCGCCTTGCCCGGGCCGTCGGCCAGCCACTGCGGCGTGACGACCGACACCGTGCCGGAGGTCGGGGCGAGCAGGGGGAGCGCGCGCTCGCGGCGGACGTGCACGGCACGCTCGCGGATGGCGCAGCCGAAGCCGAAGCGGCGGTAGATGGTGCCCTCGGACGCCGTCAGCGACGCGACGGCGTAGCCCTCGGCGACCCCGCGCTCGAGCGCGTGCGTCATCATCCGGCGCAGGATGCCGCGGCGACGCTCGGTCGGGCGGACGGTGACCGCGGAGATCGCCTGCGTGTCGACGGAGGACCCGTCGCCCCAGCTCAGCGCCTTGCGGAACCACGTGAAGGTGCCGGCCGGCCACGTCTCGTCGACGGACCCCGGGAACGGCTCGCGCACGTAGACCCCGAGGAACGTCTCCTCGTCGGCGATGAAGTGCGACGCCATGCGGGCTGCGCCCTCGGCGTCGGGGTCGGCTTCGTGGAAGCCCATCCCGACGGCCTGCATCCACGCTGCCGTCTCGGCGTTCGGTGCCCCCTTGTCGTCCGTCCCGGGCGCGAACTCGCGCAGCTCGTAGCGGTCGTCGAATGCCTCGTTGCTCACGTTCCGACACTATCGGGACCGGGTGACGTCGCGACAGGCGCGTGGTCGGTCCGGTCGGACTGGAGGCCCGGAACGCGTCCGGCGGACGGGCTGCGGGGTGCGGGTGGCCGGTTCGGGTGCCGGGTTCGGGTGCCGCGGACGCTCGGTGCGGGATGCAGGGCGGGCCGCACGGTGCTGAGTTCGTGGGTCGGGGCGGTGGAGGTGGCTCGGTGCGGGGTCGTGGCGGGGCACGGGGCGGGCAAGTTCGCACGGGTCGGGAGATCCGGCACGGTGCGGTCGTGCGGCTCTGGGCACGAGCTCGCACCGGGAGCGGGAACGCGCACGGAGTCGCCGCCGCTGCACCGTGCGCATGCTCGAGGAACCGGCACGAATGACGAACCCGGCACGGTGCGGCTCCGTGGTCGCGTCCTTGGGGCTCACCCGGAGCCGCACGGTGCGGGGTTCGTGGGTCGGGGCGGCGGAGGTGGCTGGGTGCGGGATCGTGGCGGGGCACGGGGCGGGCAAGTTCGCACGGGTCGGGTGACCCGGCACCGCACGACGAACCCCGCACCGTGCGATTCCGTGGCCGCTGGCCGCCTCAGTCGGTCGCGCCCCGAGGGGGATCGACGAGCAGCCCGACGCGGTCGTCCAGGTAGTCGGCGAGGGGGACTGCGGCGCCGGCGGTCGGGGACCACCGAACCGACGGCACGTCGTCGATGACGACGAGTACGCCCTCGGCGCCGACGAGGGAGTCGTCGACGGGGATCGGGACGGCTCCGTGGTTCACCGTGTCACCGGCGCCGAAGTGCCCCTTCGCGGCGGCGGCTCGGTAGGCGCGGCGGACCTCGGCGGAGACCGACTGGTACTGCGACCGACCGGGTTCGGTGACGCGGGTGATCGACCCGGTGGCCCAGACACGGCCGGCGGTCTCGGGGGACGACCCGATCAGGAGTGCTCCGACCCGCCACACCCGGCCGAGGGGTCGCATCGTCGGGTCACGACGGATCCCGAGGACCGCCTTCGGCTGCACGTACTCGCCGAGTGCTTCGTCCGGGACGTCCGCGTCGCGGAGCCGTCGTGCCGCTGCGTCGAGGAGCTCCCGCGCCCGCTGCACTCCGTCCGTCACGTCCACCGAGCCTAGACCGGGTGGTGGTCGTGTTCTCGGTGGTGGTCCGCTCGACGTGGTGCGCTGCGCTGCGGCGTCCGTGGCTGGTGCCGGCGCGGCTCGTGCCAGCGCGGCGACGACGTGCGGCGCTCACGAAGCCCGCGGTCATCATCACCGCCCCGTACGTCAGGAGCACGCCGGCGACCGCGGGGATGAGCCAGCTCCGCGACCCGTTGACGACCTGGTTGACGATGCCGATCTCCGGCACGGAGTACCAGACCACGCCACGGATCTGCACGGCGGTGACCGGTGCCGGGTCGGCCTCGGCGTTGTTGTCGCCCTTGAGCACGAAGGTCCGCTCACCGTCCGACGACGACGACACCGAGACCACGCGGTGGCTGACGACCGCGGGCTGGCCGGACACGATCTGGTAGGTCACGACGTCGCCGACCCGGATGTCGTCGATCGGGGTCGGACGGACCACGAGCAGCGTCCCCGGGGGCAGGGTCGGCTCCATCGACTGCGTCAGGACGGTGAGCGGCATCGCGCCCGTGGCCTTCGGCACGACGATCAGCACGACCGCCAGGGCCGCGACGAGCAGCAGGAGTCCGGTACTGAGACCGAGCACGACGGCGTGGACGACGGCGCGCCAGCCGGAGCGCGGGGTGGGGGTGCTCATGCGCCGCATCGGATCGCCGCCCCGTTGTCCTGCGTGAAGAGCGTGACCTTGCCGGTGCCCGCGACGGTGCTCGTGGGGTTGCCGGCGCTGTCGAGCACCTTGACGGTGACGGTCAGCGTGCCAGCGGTGCCGGCGCTCGCGGGGACGTCCGGCGGGGCGATCGTGATGAACGCGGAGTAGTCCTGCGCCTTCTGCCCGACCGGGGTCGAGCCGACGAACGCGCCGTACCAGGTGTCCATCGGCCGGTTCGCGGCGTCCCACCGGATCTCGACGTACCAACCGCCGTGGTCGGTGCAGACCAGCGAGGGAGTGGTGTCGACGGTCGCCGCCGGGGTGGTCAGGGTGAAGCCGCCGGCGACGACGCCCGAGGTCCAGGTGCCGCTCGTGACGGTGAGGTTGACGTTCACCTTGGCGGTCGAGCCGGCCGGGGCCGATGACTGCAGGGTGCTGCGGGTGCACCAGACGGCGGAGGCGCCGGCGGCCAGCTTCGCGCTCATGCTCGGCAGGGACGCCCAGGTGCCGGTGACGGACCCGGTGCCGACGGCCGTGCTCGTGGTGCAGCCCGCGGTCGAGGCGACCGGCCAGGCGACGACGGTGACGGCCTTGGCGAGCGCGGTCGAGCTGCCGGACACGACGGAGACCGTGGTGGTGGCGGTGCCGGCGAGGGTGCCCGAGTCGGTCAACGTGATCGGCTTCGTCGTCGAGGTGACGCTCGACGAGAACGCCGTAGTGAGGGCGCTCGTGCCGCTGATGGACGCCGCGACCGTGCCGACCGTGGTGCTCGCCGCGGTGGTGCCCGACGCGCTCCACAGTGCCCACGCGGCGCTCGAGGTGCCACCGACGAACACGGCGGTGAGGAGCACGGCGACGAGGAGCCGGAGGCGGCGGTTCATGCGGAGACCTGCGTTCCGGTGACGGTGAGGGTGAAGTCGGTGGTGGCGCCGGCGACGGTCTGCGGGGCGTCGGCGTCGAGGGCCATCTCGAGGCACGCGATCCCGCTGACGCCGGCCGGCAGGGTGAATGCCCCGGTACCGGTGTCGAAGGTGGCGACCCGACCGCTCGTACCGGTGAGCCCGGGCACGCACTTCGCGGCCGAGGACACCATCGCGAGGTGGAGCGTCAGTTCACCGGTCGCCGCCGCGACGGAGGAATTCGAGGCCGTCGTCGTGACGCGCATCGACAGGGGGATCGACCCGGTGTTCCGCACCGTGAAGGTGCCCGTGGTGCTCGTGCCCGGCCCGAGGACCGCGGTGTTCATCGCCGTGGTGCTGCCGACGGTGACGGTCGCCGTGGCGGAGCGCACCGTGGTGCTGGCCGTGCTGGCGGTCCCGTTCCAGAGTGCGTACGTGCCGCCGGCGCCGAGGAGTGCTGTTCCGACCGCGACGACCAGGGCGATCGCGACCGGCCACACCCAGCGGTACCGTCGGGCTGCGCGGTGGCGTCCCGTCGTCCGCGGTGTGGCGGTCATGTGCGTGCTCCTGGTCGTCGTGGTCGGTGGGGTGCGATCGGGGGATCAGGAACCGATCGCGGTCTGGGTCAGCGTGAAGGCCAGCGCGCTGAGGTTGATCGAGCCGCCCTGACCGGTGGTCGCCGACGAGGGGAGCGTCACCGTGAAGACGACCTTGACGGTCGACGTGGACGAGGACGGCGAGACCACGAAGGTGTTCGTGTTCGACGAGGACTGCACGACCGAGGCGCTCGTCGACGTGACGGCCAGCGTCTTCGTCGTGGCGGCGAGCAGCGCGGCGTCACCGGTGATGCTCTGGTTGGCGTAGGTCAGGTTCGCCTTGAGGTCCTGGCCGGTCGCGCCGATGTTCAGCGTCTGCGTGAACTGGAACGTGTTGCCCGGGACAATCAGGGCCTTCGTCGGGTCGATCGCGGTGGAACGACCGTTCGTGATGTCCGTCCACGCGCCGTCGTTGTTGGCGCTCAGCGTCAGGGTGCCGGCGCTCACGGCGGACGCGGCGCTCGAGGCGCTGGCGTTCCAGAGGGCGAACGTGCCCGCACCGCCGAGGAGGAGTGCGACGCCTGCTGCGCCGGCGATGGCACCGGTGACGATCTTGTGCATGGGGTGGTTCCGTTCCTGCGTGCTCGGGGCACGCTGAAGCCCACCGGGGACATTCGGGCGTCGTGTCCGGTGGGGAGGTTGTCATCGACCCAGTGGTTGGAGGGGGTCGCGGCTGACCGGTGCCGAGAACGGTCGCCGGGCCTCGGAGCGCATGTGCTGCTGCTCGGGCGGGCTGGACTCGATCTGGCGTCGACGTTACCTGTCCCCCAAAGTGCCGACAAGCGAGAACGAGCGTTCACCCGGACCCCAGAACAGGGGTCATTTTTGTCCCCGCTAGGGAGGACATGGTTTGTACCCCGGTTTCTGGGTGTGCGCTTCGTGTCCGCAGAGCGATCACAGAAGGAATGCCGGTACGCACGGCGTCGTTGCACCGTCCGGAAACGAGGAGGGCCCATGGACATCGTGCGCTGGTTGTTCGACGCGCAGATCGTCATCGGCGACCAGACGGTGCTCTGGCGCGAGGTGATCGGCAACGTCTTCGGGCTGCTCAGTGCCCTCGGTGGCATGCGCCGGAAGGTCTGGGCCTGGCCGGTCGGACTGGTCGGCAACGCCCTGCTCTTCACCGTCTTCATGGGTGCGCTCTTCGACACCCCGAACCCCGTCAACCTGCTCGGGCAGGCTGGCCGCCAGGTCATGTTCATCATCGTGAGCATCTACGGCTGGTACCGGTGGACGCACCGCCCCGAGGACGCGACGACCGTGATCGAGCCGCGCTGGGCCTCCTCGCAGACCCGTCTGCTGCTCGTCGTCGGCATGGTCGGCGGCACCGCCCTGCTGACCCCCGTCTTCCGCGCGCTCGGGTCGTACGAGCCGGTGTGGAGCGACGCGTGGATCTTCGTCGGATCGCTGCTCGCCACCTACGGCATGGCGAAGGGGTGGGTCGAGTTCTGGCTCATCTGGGTGGCGGTCGACCTGGTCGGCGTGCCGCTGCTGTTCTCCGCCGGGTACTACGCCTCCGGGTTGATGTACGTCTTCTACGGCGTCTTCACCCTGACCGGGTTCTTCGTGTGGATGCGCCAGCGGGTCCGGCCTCCGGCGGCGCCCGTCACCGTCGGCTGACCGCTGTGATCACGACGCGCTGACGCGGCCCGGAGCACGGCCCCCGCTCTGGGACGAGACAAACGGCCCGGAATGCGCTGCAATGGTCGGATGGAACCCCTGCACGGCGAACGCGTCGAGGACGACGAGTCCCTCGCAGAGCGCACGGTGCGCGCGGCCATCCGTGCCTACCGGCTGCACCCGTTCGACACCGTCGACGCGGCTGTCGTCGCCGAGGTGGCCGGTATCCCGCTCGAGACCGTCGAGCGGCTGTTCCCGACCTGGCACGCCCTGCTCCTGGTCACCTACGACCGGTGGGCGCAGCTGCGGGGGACCCGGCGGAAGAACCCGCCGACGTGCACGATCGAGCACGTCCGCCTGACCCTGGCCGAGGACGTCGCCGACCCCGGGCTCGTCCGGGTGCTCGCGGGGCTGATCACCGTGGCCAGCTCGGAGTCCGGGTTCGCCGAACTGTTCCGCAAGCGGTTCGAGGAGTACGCCGAGCAGCTGACCGTCGGGCTGCAGCGCGACTTCGACAAGGGCTCGGAAGAGGCCGGCATCCCCGCGTACCAGGCTGCGACCCAGCTGCTCTCGGTCTACGAGGGGCTGCAGATCCAGATGCTGGTCCGCCCGCACATCGACGTCCTGGTCGAGTTCGACCGCGCGGCGAACACCCTGCGCCAGGGATGGAAGCGGCACGCCGTCCCGTCGTGGGACCTCGACGAGGCACCCGTCCGCGTCTGAGCGCAACGGCAAGCTCTCCGGCTTGGAAAGTGCTTGCCAAACTGGAAAGTCCTTGCAACACTGGTGTCAACGAGAGGGGACACTATGGAGGACACCACCGCACGACCCGGACCCGCCGAGGCGGCCCGACTGCTCGACCAGGCGGACCGGATCGGCCGACGTGCGCACGACGCCGTCCGCTGGCCGTACGTCACGTTCATCACCGCGCTCGGCGTCGCGACGTCGCTCGGCACGCTCGGCATGGGGCTCACGACCGGGGACGCGTTCGCCGCCGTCTACGTCGGCACCCTCGTGGCCCTGTTCGCCCTGGTGGTGTTCTTCATGGTGAGCATCCGCGGCCGCTCGGCCTTCGCCCGGAGCCGCCGCTGGACCGTCTACATCGCCAGCTGGGCGGTCACCTACCTGGCGGCGATCGCCGTGGTCGGGTGGGTGCACGGCTCGGTGCTCTGGTCGGGCATCACCTCGGGGCTGGTACTGCTGGTCGCCCTGGTGTGCGCGGCGCGCGAGGCCCGCTCGTGAGCACCACCGACCGGGTGCACCCGCGGCACGAGCTCGACGACCTGCTGCAGCACCCCGTGCGCTTCTCGGTGATCGCCGCCCTGACCCGTGCCGGCACCCTGGGGTTCCGCGAGGTGCGGGACGCGGTCGAGGTCAGCGACTCGGTGCTGAGCAAGCAGGTCTCCGCGCTCGAGGCGGCCGGCTACGTGTCGGTGGGGAAGGGGTTCGTGGGCAAGACACCCCGCACGTCGATCACCCTGACGGCGTCGGGTCGGGCCGTCTGGGCCGCCCACCTGGACGCGCTCCGCCGCATCGCCGCCGGCTGATCGGTGGGGATCAGCCCCGCCGCCCCCGCCGCCACGACAGCATCTGCCGCACCGTCACCTTCGACCCGTACTGCGCGACCGAGTGCCGGAACAGGTACTCCGCGAACCACAGCAGCAGCCCGGCGACGACGAACACCTCGACGATGCAGACCACCGACTCTGTCACGGTCAAGGCCCCGACGGCGTTCCGCACCATCGCGGTGATCGGGGTGAAGGTCGGGAAGTACGTGAAGAACTGCGCGACGGGCGACGTCGGCGTCGTCATCACGAAGAACGCCGCGTACAGGGGGATGATCAGCGCGAAGATCGCTGCCGACTGCAGGGCCGAGGCGTCCTTGATCGACGGGACGGCAGCCCCGACGGCGACGAACAGCCCGGACGCCAGCAGCACCCCGCCGACGAGCAGCAGCGCCCCGGTCACCATCCGCCACGGGTCGACCGTCAGCCCACCGAGCTGCGACGACACCAGCGGCAACGCGACGAGCAGCCCGACCAGGCCGGGCACGACGAACACGCTGACCTGCACGAAGCCGACGAGCAGCATCGCGATGACCTTGCCGCGGATCAGGTCGCCCGCGGTCACCGTGGTCAGGATCATCTCGGAGATCCGGTTCTCCTTCTCCTCGACCACGACGGTGACCATCCGGGCAGCGAGCAGGATGACGAGCCCGAAGAACGCGGCGACGAACAGGAACGGCGGCACGACGGACAGCCAGCCCGGGGCAACCCGGCCGTCCGCGTAGGTGGTGACGTCGGTGGCGGGCGGACTGCGGAGCAGCTGCACGGTCTCGGGGTCGTCGACCGAGGCGGCGACGCTCTGCTCGAGCACCCGCTCGGCCAGCGACGAGTAGACCCCGTTCGCGAAGAGTCCGCGGTCGGCGGCGTCGACCCGGATGGCCGTCGTGGACGGCGACGACGGGAACGCGATGAAGGCATCGAGGTCACCGGACCGGACGGCGGCGCGGTCGGCTGCGGCGTCGGTGGAGGGGGTCCCGCCCCACTTCGCGGCCACCGACTCCGACACCAGGCCGGACTCGTCGACGTAGTGGAACGGGGTTTTCGTGGCCGACGACCCGGACACCACGGAGTTGGTGCCGGCTGCCTGCCCGATGCCCACGAGCAGCGAGACGACCACGATGACGACCGGCAGCGCGAGGGTGCCGATCCAGAACGCGGGCTTCTTGACCGCGCGGACGAACTCGAACCGGACGACCGTGCCGAGGTTGCTCATGCCGCTGCCCCGTCGGTCGACGCCGCAGCCAGGGCATCGTGCCCGTAGACCTGCACGAAGATCTCGTCGAGCGGGATCCGGCGCATCTCGAACGCGGTGACGTGCACCCCGGCCGCGACCAGTTTTGCCAGGACGTCCGCACCGTCCGGAGCGGCGGCCTGGGTCGGGACCAGGTACGCGACGTGCCCCTCGTGACGGGCGAGCCGGTACAGCGGTGACTTCGGTACGGGGCCGTCGAGCCCGACGCGGGCGACGGCGCCGCCGAAGGCGTCCTGCACGTCGGGCACGGATCCGTACGCGGCGGCCCGCCCGTCCTTGAGCAGCAGGATGCGGTCGCAGAGCCGCTCGACCTCGTCCATGTGGTGCGTCACGAGGACCACGGTCGCCCCGTCGGCCTTCCGTTCGTCGACCAGGTCGAGCAGGAGCCGCCGGTTCACGGGGTCGAGCCCCTTGGTCGGTTCGTCGAGGATGAGCAGCCGCGGCTGGTCCATGATCGTGATGCCGAGCTGCACCTTCTGCTGCTGCCCGCCGGACAGCTTGTCGACGCGCAGCTTCGCGCGGTCGGCGAGCCCCACCCGGGCCAGGTAGTCCATGCTCCACGCGGTCGCCTCGGCACCGCGGAGTCCGCGCAGGCGCCCGAAGTAGGTCATCACGTCGATGACGGACTCCTTGCGGTACAGCCCGCGCTCCTCGGGCAGGTAGCCGATGCCGCCGGTGGCCGGTCGGTAGGGACGGCCGTCGATCGTCAGCGTGCCCGCCGTCGGGGTGGTGATGCCGAGCAGGGCCCGGATCGTCGTGGTCTTGCCGGAGCCGTTGCTGCCGAGCAGCCCGAACGTCTCCCCGGGGGCGACGTCGAACGACAGCCCGTCGACCACGTTGCGGTCCCCGAACCGCATCACGAAGTCCTGCACGCTGATGCTCGCCCCGCTCATGCGGCGACCCTACCGGGACTTCCTTCCCAGAACGGCCGCGATGGGATGCGAGAACGGGCGTACCTGGTCGGAACTCTCGACCCGGTACGCCCGTTTCCGGCAGGTACGCCCGCTTCCGCCGGGCACGCCGGGTGCGCCGGGTTCCGCGGGCAGACGCGGGAGACGACGGACGGGAGGCGCGGTGCCAGCTGGCACCGCGCCTCCCGTCCGTCGTCCGGTCGCGCCCAGGGCGCGGGTCGCGTCAGGAACGCAACCAGGCCGTCCCCACGCCCGACAGGGCGCCGTCGACCACGGGGGCCGAGGCGAGCAGCAGCTCGCCGGCCGGCAGCGCGAAGGGCTCGTCGCCGAAGACCGTCACGCTCGTCCAGCCGTTCGGCCGACGGAACGCGAGCACGTCGTCGCGGCCGGTCTCGATCCACTCGAGCTGTTCCTCGGACTGCAGCTGGCCACGCAGACCGAGCGCCTTCCGGTACAGGTTCAGGGTGGAGTCGGGGTCGGCGTCCTCGGCCTCGACGCTGGAGTCGGCGAACCACGCCGGCTGCGGCAGGTGCGAGCCGTCCGGACCGAAGCCGAACGACGAGCCGGTGCGCGTCCACGGGATCGGCACGCGGCAGCCGTCACGACCGACGTCGACGCCCGGGTTGCGGAAGAACGCCGGGTCCTGGCGGTCGGCGTCCGGGATGTCGCCGACCTCGTGCAGGCCGAGCTCCTCGCCCTGGTACAGGTAGGCAGAGCCGGGCAGGGCGAGCTCGAGCAGCGTCGCGGCCTGTGCGCGACGGAGGCCGAGCGACCGGTCGAGCGCGTCCTGCGAACCACCGGCGAGCAGCCAGGCGCTGCCCTGCTTGTCGGTGCCACCGGCGCGGGGCGGCAGGGCGTAGCGGGTGGCGTGCCGGACGACGTCGTGGTTCGAGAACACCCACGTGGTCGACGAGCCGGACTGCTCGGCGAGCCCGAGGTTGAACTCGATGATCGTGCGGAACTGGCCGGCGTCGAAGTCGGCCTCGAGCAGGTCGAAGTTGAACGCCTGACCGAGCCCCTCGGCGCTGGCGTAGCGGGCGCGGCGGTGGGCGGGGACCCAGGCCTCGGCGACCGCGGTGCGGGCCGGCGTGTACTCGTTGAAGACCGTCCGCCACTCGGCGTAGATCTCGTGCACGTCGTCGCGGTCCCAGAGCGGGTGCGTGCCGTCCTTCGGCATCTCGGCGAGCTCGGCCCAGGTGGGCAGGGTCTCGCCCAGGTCCTTCGCCAGGCCGTGGGCCACGTCGATGCGGAACCCGTCGACCCCGCGGTCGGACCAGAAGCGCAGGGTGCGCAGGAAGTCGTCGCGGACCTCGCGGTTCGCCCAGTTCAGGTCGGGCTGCTCCTTCGCGAAGCTGTGCAGGTACCACTGACCGTCGCCGACGGCGGTCCAGGCCGGGCCACCGAAGATCGAGATCCAGTCGGCGGGGGCGTTCTCGCCGGACGGCCCCGTGCCGTCGCGGAACACGTAGCGGTCGCGGGCTGGGGAGCCCTTGGGCGCTGCGAGTGCCTCACGGAACCACTCGTGCCGGTCGCTCGTGTGGTTCGGGACGACGTCGACGATCACCCGGATGCCGGCGGCGTGCAGTGCCTCGACCATCCGGTCGAAGTCGTCGAGGGTGCCGAGGCGCGGGTCGACGCCCCGGTAGTCGTCGACGTCGTAGCCGCCGTCGGCCAGGGCGGACGGGTAGAAGGGGCTGAGCCAGACGGCCTCGATGCCGAGTGAGGCCAGGTACGGCACCCGGTCGGTGATGCCGGGCAGGTCGCCGATGCCGTCGCCGTTCGCGTCGGCGAACGAGCGGGGGTAGATCTGGTAGACGCTGGCCTGGCGCCACCAGGTCTCGTCGTGCGAGGTGGCGGCGGGCTGGGTGAGGGTGTCGGTCACGTCGGGCCTTTCGTTCGAGGGGTGTGTGTCGGTCACTTGATGGCACCCTGCGTCACGCCGGCCATCACCCACCGCTGGGTGACGAGGTAGACGATGATCGCCGGGGCCATCGCCATCAGGTACGAGGCGAACGACACGTTGTAGTTGTTGCTGAACTGCGTCTGGAACATCTGCTGCAGCACCGGCAGGGTCTGCAGCGCCGGGTCGGAGGTGATCAGCGACGGCATCACGAAGTCGTTCCAGGACGCGAGGAACGCGAAGATGCCGACGGTGGCGCTCATCGGTGCCAGCAGCGGGAACACGAGTCGCCAGAACACCTGCCCCGTGCTCGCACCGTCGATGCGTGCACTCTCCTCCAGTTCCGCCGGGATCGACCGCAGGAAGGCGGTGAAGAGCAGCACGCTGAAGGACAGCTGGAACATGACGTGCAGGATCGCGACGCCGAGCGGGTTGTCCAGGTGCGCGAGTCCGGTGAGCTTCACCTGCGACAGTGCGAGCACCGGGAACGGCAGGAACATCGCCGCGAGCAGGTAGAAGAACGACCAGCGGAACAGCCGGCGGTCCCAGTTCCGGGCGATCGCGTAGGCCGTGAACGAGGCGAGCAGGATCGTGCCGACGACGGTGATCGCGGCGACGAACACCGAGACCCCGAACGCCCGTGGGAAGTCGGTCAGCTGCCACGCCTGCACGAAGCCGTCGACACTGAACGGTGCCGGTAGCGAGAACGCGTTGCCGTCGACGGCCTGGCCGGTGGTCTTGAACGCCATCGTCAGGGTGACGTACAGCGGCACGAGCACCGACAGCGCGCACAGCACGAGGACGACGGTGACGGGCCAATTGGAACGACCGCGGCCGGCCTTGCCCGAGCCGGAGGACCGGTCGGCGTCGACGGAACGGATGCTGCCGGTCGCGGTGGTCCCCGGTCGCAGGGGTGCTTGCAGGGACATCAGAGCGCTGCCTTCCCGCGGGTCGCCCGCAGCTGGATCACGGCGATGACGACGGCGATGACGAAGAAGATCGTGGCGTTCGCCATCTGGTAGGCGTAGTCGCCGCCGTTGAAGCCCTTGAAGATCGACATCGCGACACTGGTGGTCGAGGTGCCGGGGCCGCCGTCGGTCAGGCCGACGATGATGTCGTACGAGTTCAGGAAGTTCTTGAACCCGATGACCAGGTTGATCAGGATGTAGCCCGCCGTCAGCGGCGCGGTGATCGAGACGAGCTGCCGCCAGGCGCTGGCACCGTCGAGGGCTGCCGCCTCGTACACCTCGCCGGGGATCGAGAGGACGCCGGCGATGTAGATGAGGAGCGTCGACGGGATCGCCTGCCATGCGGTGACGACCACGATCGCCAGCCAGGCCAGGTCGGGGTTCGCCAGGATGCTCTGCTCGAGCGGCCCGAACCCGATCGCGGTGGCGAAGGCCGGCAGGCTGTTCGCGAACAGGAACGAGAACACGTAGGCGATGACGATGCCCGAGATCACCATCGGCAGCACGAACACCGCACGCAGCGCGATCTTGCCGCGGATCTTCGACGTCAGCGCGATGGCGAGCAGGAACGCGATCGCGTTCACGACGATCACGGTGACGAGCGAGAACCCGAGCGTGAACAGGTACGCCTGCAGGATCGCGGGGTCGGAGAACACCGCGATGTAGTTGGTGAGCCCGGTGAACCGGAACTCGCCGAAGCCGACGGAGTTCGTGAAGCTCAGCACGATGCCCATCACGGCCGGCAGCGTGATGGCGAGCGTGAAGAGCACCAGGGTGGGCAGCAGGAACGCCAGGAAGAGCGGGTCGACGCGGGGCTTGCGTCGTCCGTCCCGTCGTCCGGCCTGGAGGCCCGGTGCGGCCCCGCCACGGCGGCGGCGGTCCGCCGTCGTGATGGATTCGGTGGTCGTGGTTGCCATTCGGACGTCTCCTTACGCGGCCGTGCGGAGCGCGAGACGCGCCCAGTCGGCGTCGAGGGTGCGGAGCTGGCGCTGCGGGTCGCCGCCGAAGGCGATCGACTGCGCGTAGTTCGCGACCGGGATCTCGGCGGGGATGAGCTGCGAGGCGCCGAGGTAGAAGGCTGCGTCGTCGTAGTACGACTGCATGCCACGGAGGGCGGGGTTCGACGCCGGGGGAGCGTCCTTGCGCACCCCGAAGCCGTTGTTGTCCGCGTTGTACTTGTCGTTGACCTGCTTGGTCATCAGGAACGACAGGAACTCGCGGGCGGCCTCCTGCTTGCGCGACGCCTCCGGGATCCAGAGCGCCAGGTCGACGTTCACGCGGACCTTGCGGTCGGCCGGGTCGTCGGTGACGGGGAGCGGGAAGGTGCCGAGGTCCATGTCCTTCGTGGTCTTGGCGATCTCGCCGAGGGCCCACGGCCCCTGCAGGTACATGCCCGCCTTGCCCTGGGCGAAGGCGAGGTTGCCGTCGCCGTACCCGCGGCTCGCGGCGCCGTCCTGGTGCCAGGCGCGGAGCTGCACCATGCGCTCCATCGGCTTCCGCAGGTCGCGCTCGAACGAGACCGCTGACCCCTTGCCGACGTTCGTACCCTCGCGCCGGAGTGCCTCGAAGGTCGCCGGGGTGTCGATCATGCCGCCGATCGAGTAGTCGAACATGCCCTGGGCGATCGTCCAGTTGTCCTTGAACGTGCCGTAGATCGGCGCGATCCCGGCCTTGGTGAGGCGCTCGCACACGTCGGCGAACTCGCTCCACGTCGTCGGGACCTCGAGCCCCTGCTGTGCGAAAAGCGCCTTGTTGTAGATCACCGACGCCGCCGTCACCGAGTACGGCAGGGCGCTCTTCCGGCCGGGGTAGTCGGCGGTCTGCTCCATGAGCGGCCACAGGTCGGGGTTGATGGTGTCGGCCTGCGGCAGGTCGGACAGGTCGGTCAGCGCGCCGTGCTCGACGAACGGGACGACCGAGAAGTTGTAGTTCCAGCAGCCGAGGTCCGGCGGCCGGTTCCGCACGAAGTTCGCGGACATGCTCGAGGTCGAGTCGCGCACGACCCGGACCTTCGACTGGCTCTGGTGGAACTGCGCGATGACGTCGTCGAAGTAGCCGATGACCTCGGGCTTCGACACGTAGAACGTGATGGTCTCCGGCTTGGCGCTCGAGGACCCGATCGGGGCGCATCCGGCGAGCGCGAGGCCCGCCCCGATGCCGCCCGCTCCCAGCAGGAACCCGCGTCGGCTGACCGATGCTGCGCTCCTGGCGGTGGCGTGTGCTTGCACGTCGTCTCCGTCCGTCCGGACCCGGCGTCCCTGCCGTTCCGTCCCGCGAGCGGCTCCGATGCTGCCCGCGGAACTAAATGTAGCGAGAAAATCTAATTCCGCAAGGAACTCCTCGCGCGATAGGGTCACGACATGCCGCCACCCCGTGGAACGAGCGCAGAGACGCTGCTCGCGTACGCCTTCGACTCGTCGGCGTTCACCGCGACCGAGGCGATCGACGCCACCGGCCTGACCCGGTCGACCGTGCTGGGCGCGGCCGAGGAACTCGTGCGGCTCGGCTGGCTCCGCGAGCTCGACGATGCCCGGGCCGCGGGGGAGTACCGGATGGGACGCCCCGCCCGCCGCTACGAGCTCGACACGGTCGCCGGGGTCGTCGTCGGTGTGGACGCCGGCCAGCACCGGGTCACCGCCTTCGTCGCCGACCTGCGCGGCACGGTGCTCGGTCGTGCCGAGGGGTCGCTCGGAGAATCAGGCCTCGACGTGCCCGTTCGACTCGGGGTCCTCGCCGACACCGTGGCCGCCGCCCTCGCCTCGGCCGACGTCGACCGCACCCGGGTCCTGGTCACCGTCGTGGGCATCCCGGCGCCGGTCGACGCCGCCGGGGCCTCGCCCGACGACGGCGGCTTCTGGGTCCGGATGAACCCGGGGTTCGTCGACGCCGTTCCGGACGGGCGGGTGCTCGTCGAGAACGACGCGAACCTCGCCGCGCTCGCCGAGCGGCCGTCCTCGGGTGACGCCTCGTTCGCGGCGCTGCTGTCCGGCGAACGCTTCGGCGCGGGCCTCGTCGTCGACGGGGTCCTGCTGCGCGGTGCCCACGGTGGTGCCGGGGAGATGCGGGTGCTCGAACTCGTCGAGGGTGTCGGCTCCTCCGACGGCATCGGCGCGGTCGCCCGCACCTTCGTGGCCGACGCCGTCGCCGCCGGGCACATCCCCGCGGACGCCGCGCTCGCCGCGGACGCCGCCCTGGTGTTCGCGGCCGCACGGAGCGGTGATCCGGTCGCGCGCACGATCGTCGACCGTCTGGGGGACCGCTTGGCCCGGGTCTGCATCCTGCTCGCGAGCCTGCTCGACATCGACCGCGTGGTGGTCGCCGGCGCGATCGCCCAGCCCGCGGTCGCCGTGATCGACCGCGCGCGCGACCTGCTCGCCAAGGGGCACTTCGACCCGGTGCCCGAACTCGTCGCGTCGTCGCTCGGGGCCGACGTCGTCGTCATCGGGGCCGTGGCCCACGCGGTCGACGCGGTGCGGGCCGACCCGCTGTCGTTCCCGCTGCTCAGCCGGGCAGCGGCACCTCGTGGTTCCGGTCCCACGGTTCCGTCCAGCCGAGTCGGTCGAACAGTGCATCCAGCAGCATCGCGGTGAAGCCCCACACCAGGTGCTCGTCCCCGTCGGCCTCGATGGTGAACGCCGGCCCGCGCCACTCCTGACCACTGCGGCGGATCACGGTCACGCCGCGGTTCGCCGGGTCGAGCAGGTCGGCCACGGGGACCCGGAACACCGCCGCCGACTCGTGCTCGTCGACGACGCGGATCGGTGAGGGGTCGCGCCACCAGCCGATGACGGGCCGGACCAGGTGGTTCGAGAACGCCAGGGGCACGGCCGGCAGGGTGCCGAGCACCTCGACGCCGGCGGGTTCGAGCCCCGTCTCCTCCTGTGCCTCGCGGAGCGCGGCGGCGACGGCGTCCGCGTCACCGGGGTCGATGCGTCCGCCGGGGAACGCGACCTCGCCGGCGTGCGCGCGCAGGGTCGTGGCCCGGGCGAGGAGCAGGACGTCGAGGTCCCGCGGGACGCCGGGCGCTGCCGCCGGTCGGTCACTCGGCGTGTGGTCGAGCGCGCCGAAGAGCATCAGGACCGCGGCCCGACGTGGTGCAGCCGTGCCGCCGGGTTCGACGAGCGGCCCACCGTCACCCCAGCCGTCCGCTGCGACCGCCGCGAGTGCAGCCCGTACCGATCCGTCGTGCGTCACCCGTTCACCCTAGGTGCGCGCCACCGAGAGGCCCGGCGGCGGCACCGCACCGGACGCTTCGCTGGGTGTTGGTCGAGTGGGGTCTGGGAGCCGCACAGGTGGGAACTGTGCGAACCGGAAGCGCCTCGGTGCCCCGTTCGCAGCGGGCCGCCGCCACGATTGCACCGTCCGCCGGGAGGCCCCATGTTCCACGATCTGCTCCGACCCCTGTTCCACGTCGCCGTCGTCACACCGTCCGTGCTCGTCCCGGTGGACGTCGCCGCGGGGCTCCTCACCGTCGCCGCGCTCCTGCCGGCGTTCGGTCGTCACTCCCGGCATCCGGTCCGGGGCCTGCTCTGGCGGCTCGGCGCCGTGGCTGTCGGCGCCGTGATCGGCCTTGTCGCGGTGTGGTGGTTCGGGGACGTGCAGGACCTGTACGGGGTGTCGTTCACCCCGATCACCCGGATGTGGGTGGCCCTTGCGTTCGGCGGTGTCGGGCTCCTCGTCGTGACGGTCGTCCAGGGCGGCTGGCTCCGCCGCGTGCTCGGCGTGCTTGCGGCGGTGGCGGTGGCCCTGGCCGCCGTCCTCGGCGTCAACGTCGACTTCGGGGCGTACCGCACGATCGAGCAGGCCGTGACGACCGATCCGTACCCGTCGGGTCCGCTGGGACACGAGACGGGCGTGGGGCGCGCCTCCAGTCCGGTGGTCGACCCGGCCACCTGGCGGGCGCCCGCCGACATGCCGCGACGCGGGAAGGTGCTCTCGGTCACCATCCCGTCGACCGTCTCCCACTTCCACGCACGACCGGCCGTCGTGTACCTGCCGCCGGCCGCCCTGACCGAGCGACCACCGACCCTGCCGGTCCTCATCAGCCTGGCCGGGCAACCCGGGCAGCCGAGCGACATGTTCCAGGCCGGTCGGCTCGGCGCGGTGATGGACGCGTTCGCCGAGGCCCACCACGGACTCGCCCCGATCGTCGTCGCGCCGGATCAACTCGGAGCACCGGACCGGAACCCGATGTGCGTCGACTCGTCCCTCGGCCGCTCCGCGACGTACATCATGACCGACACCACGAACTGGATCCGGCAGCACCTGCGCGTCGGAGCGTCCCCCTCCGCCTGGGGCATCGTCGGGTTCTCGCAGGGCGCGACGTGCGCCATGCAGTTCTCCACCGCCCACCCCGGCGTGTTCGGCACGACCTTCGCCATCTCGAGCGAGCTGGCACCCCTGAACGGCTCCGTCCAGCACAGCATCCGGTACGGGTTCGGCGGCTCGGCCTCGCGGTACGCCGCAGCGGCACCGCGGGCGATCATGCGTGCGCACGGTCCCTACCCCGGGCACCTGACGGTGTTCGCCTACGGCAGCGACGACGCCCCCTACGTCGCCTCGACCACCGCGCTCCGCACGGCTGCGGAGGCCGCCGGCATGCGGACCCGGCTGTTCGTGTCCGAGGGCTCCGCCCATGACTGGAACACCGTCCGCTACGCCCTGCGCGTCGGGATGCCCGGCGTCATCGCGCACCTGGGCCTGCGGTGAGCGCGGTGGTCGCGGCTCTCGCGTGGGCGCATCCGAGACGGCTCGTGCCGGCAGCTCGTCGGTACCCGCTGACGAGCGTCGTCTCGGCCCTGACGATCGTCGCCGGCATCGCTGCCGTGGTGCTCCGATGCCTCGGCACGAAGGACGGTCGAACGCCCGACACCCTGGGCGGGACGATGGGTCCGCTCGGCGTGGTCGCGGTGACGAGCAGCGTCGTCGGGTTCCTCGTCACCTTCGTCGCCGTCGTGGTCTGCACCGCGGCGTCCGAACGGCTGCTCGGCTGGCGGCGCACCCTGCTCGCGATGGTCGTCACGACCGTGGTGGGGACCGGGCTCGGCGCCCTGCTGCAGCTGTTCGACGGCGCCCCGGCGAACCGCGGCTTCCTCGTGCACCTGGGACACGTCGGCCCCTGGACCTGGATCGTCGGGACCATCGTGACCGCGAGCGCGTTCGCCGGCGCGCTGTGGCGACGCCGGATCCGGGTGGTGTCGATCGCCGTCGTCGCGGCACTGCTGCTCTACGCCGGACACGCGTCCGACCTGCACGCGGCACTCGCTCTGCTCGTCGGCCTGGTGCTCGGCCGCGTGCTGCGACGGTCGCCGGTGCGGAGCGGCTGGACCCGGAGTTCATCACGCGAGACCCGGGTGCTGCTCGTGGCCGCGGTGACCGTGTCGGCCGTCGGACCCGTCCTCGCGCTCGTCACCGGTGCCCAGTTCGGGCTGCTCGCCCCGCTCGCCGTGGTGCTCGACACCGGGCCGACCGGACGGATGCCGCACTGCTCGGTGACCGGGGTGACCGCCAGCTGCGTCCGGGCGCTCGCCGAGGTGCACCCGCACGGCCTGTTCCACTCGCTGCTGGCCGTGATGCCGCTCGTGGTCCTGGCGGTCGGCGCCGTGGGTCTGCGGCGTGGGAGCCGGTTCGCACTGTGGCTCGTCGCGACCGTCGACCTGGTCTCCGGCGTCGCGACCGCCGTCTCGTACGGGGTGCTGCCCGAACGCCACCACGCCGTCGTGCAGCGCCTGGCGTCGGACCACCTCGCGGTCTCGCTCTCGATCGCCGCGTCGGTGCTGGTGCCGATCGCGACCGCCGTGGTGCTCGTCCTGCGCCGCGCGGACTTCCCGGTCCGGACCGACCAGCGACGACTCCGGACCTTCGTCCTGACGGTCGCGGGTTCGGCCGTGGTGCTCGCGGTCGTCGTCGTCGGTGTCGCCGTGGCTTCGGGCGACAGCGTGCGCGAGCCCCTCCACCTGGCGCTCGCCGTGCTCGGCCCGATCGCCCCCGTGACCCTGCCGACGCACCTGGCGCAGGCCGACCCGGCGCTGCGGTTCGTCGTGGGTGTCTCCGGCCCGCTCCTGTGGCTCGCGGTGGCGATCGCCGCGGTCCGGCCGACCGGGGCCGGACGCTCGGACAGCGACCTCGACGGGCAGGACGCCGCTCGGGTGGCCGCTCGGGCCCTGCTGGTCGCGGGCGGTGGTGACACCTTCGGGTGGATGACCACCTGGCCCGGCAACGAGTACTGGTTCACCGAGGACGGCCGCGCCGGTGTCGCCTACCACCGCACCGGGAGCGTCGCCGTGACGACCGGTGGCCCCTTCGGACACGAGGACGCGCGGCTGGCGGCACTCGAGGGCTTCGCACGGGCCGCGGACGACCACGGCTGGACGCCCGTCTTCTACGGCATCGACTCCACCCTCGGCGCTGCACTCGCCCGGCTCGGTTGGACGACCCTTCCCGTGGCCGAGGACGCCGACCTCGACCCGCGCACCTGGACGACGACGGGCAAGCGCAAGCAGGACGTCCGCACGGCCGTCAACAAGGCCGCACGGTCCGGCACCACCGCGCTCTGGTCGGACTGGGCCTCGCTGCCCGGCTCGGTCACCCGCCAGATCGAGGCGATCTCGGAGGAGTGGGTCGCCGAGCGCGAACTGCCCGAGATGGGGTTCACCCTGGGCGGGATCGACGAGATGCGCGACCCCGCCGTCCGGACGCTCGTCGCCCTGAGCGAGGACGGCACCGTCCTCGCCGTCACCAGCTGGCTGCCGGCGTACCGCGCCGGGCAGGTGGTCGGATGGACGCTCGACGTGATGCGCCGCGCCCCGGACGCTCCGAACGGTGTGATGGAGTTCCTGGTCGCGAGTGCAGTCGACCGGATGCGCGCCGACGGTGCCGAGCGGCTCAGCCTGTCCGCCGCCCCGCTCGCCTCGTCGGCCGAGCCGCAGGGGGCCGGGCGGAGCGGCGTCGAATCGGTCCTCGACGTCGTCGGCGGTGCGCTCGAGCCGGTGTACGGGTTCCGCTCCCTGCTGCGCTTCAAGGCGAAGTTCGGTCCAGACCTGCACCCCCTGGTGATGGCGTACCCGGACCCGGTGGCGCTGCCCACGATCGGCGTCGCGATCGTCCGTACCTACTTGCCAGGGTTGTCGCTGCGCCAGGCGGTCGCGATCGTGCGGGAGCGGCGTCCGGCGCACGGGGTCCGGGCCGAGAAGCCGGGTGAACGAGTGGGCTGACCCGGACGGTTCCCCAGCGCCGTCGGTACGTTCGGAGCATGGGAACCGAACGGTCCGACAGACCGGCCGTGGACGAGCACGATCCGTACGAACGCCGCCCCGGTTACGTCACGAGTGCCGACGGCCGGACCGACCGGATGACCACGGACATGTTCGTGGGCATCGCGGTCGGCTTCGTCCTGGTGATGGTCTTCGGGTTCTTCCAGCTCGTCGAGTGGATCGCGATCGGAGCGGCCGTCGTCATCGGCGGGGCGGTCTGGTTGGTCCTGCGCAGCCGGCGACGGCGTGCAGATCGCCGCGCTGGTCGGTCGCCAGACGCCGTCCCGCGTGCTCGGGACCGGGCGATCGCCGAAGCGAACGGCGGTCGCCGGTTCTTCGTCGCCCAGAACCCGGTCGTCGTCATCGTGATGGGGGCGATCTTCATCGGTGTCGCGGTCGCCCCGCTGCTGTTCGGAGGATTCTCCATTGGCCGGATCGTGACCGGGGTCATCGTCGTCGCGAGCGGCGTCGTCTGCATCGTGCAGGGGATCGGCACGCTGCGGGTGCGTCGTCGGGAGCGCAGCGGGGGCTGAACCTGTTCGTGGTGGAGGCCGCTGTCGGTGTCAGGATCCGTCGTTCCACGACATCTCTCAGTGAGCGACCTCTGCTCCGACAGAAGGAGAGACCACCGATGAACACCCGAACCCGCGTCAGCGTCACAGCTTTGGCCGCCTGCGTCATGGTCGCCGCCCTCAGCGGTTGTGCTGCGAGCACCGCGACTCCGCCGCCGTCCGCCACTACGGCGAAGACCGGGGACAAGACCCCGGTGCCGTCCCAGTCTCCGACCGCGACCGACGCCGCGACCCCGGTGAACCAACCTCCGTCGACTCCGTCGTCGTCGCCGTCGCAAGACCCCGGGACGTCGGCGCTCGCGCAGCACATCTACGACGAGTGCAGCAAGGGGGCCGCGGATGCCGGGGTCACCCTGACGTTCACGAACGACCCGTCGGGGTACCCGGGCAGCGACGGGACCTACCAGCTCATCTACCCCTTCACCTTCGACGACGGGCACACCGACCCGTACGCCGTCTACAACTGCACGCTCACCGACGACACGGTCAACTCCTCGTACGTCAGCAGCGGGATGACCGACAGTCACTGACCCCGGTCGGTGACGGCGCAGGCGTCAGGTGACAGCCCCACCCGCCGGTCACGGTGGGAGTTCGCGCGACCAGTAGTCCGCTCGGACCACGAGAAGTTCGCCCTGGACCTCCGACGTCAGATTGACGACGCGGGGATCCCACAGCGTCCCGGGCAGCTTTGCGAACGGCTCGGTGCCCAACGTCGTCGACAGTTCGGACGGGCTCACTCCCGTCGGCGGCTGCACGGACACGACCGACCAGCATCCACCGGATGCGCACTCCTCGTCCTCGTGGACCACCCTGCTTCCCGCAGGCAGGGGGATCGACGACGACGTCGGCACGTCGCCTTCCGTCGCCCCCGCGAACAGCAGTGCGGCGCGCAGACCGATGAACAGGACGGCCGCGGCAGCCAAGACCAGAACGGTCACGACGATCGCTCGTCGGGTGTCCGTCCGGTGCCTGGTCACCTCCGCAGCCTAGGCGGCGGTTCGGGCGGACCACCGGACGTCAAGCCGCCGACACCGTGACCGAGCGGCGTTCCATCAGCCGCCATGATCCGCCGAGCAGCGGCGTGAGCGTCACGACCGTGTACACGACCGCGACGACGGCGAAGGTGGCCTCGACCCCCACACCGTCGGCAGCGAGCCCGGCGAGCAGGCCGCCGACGGGGATGCCCGCCCACGCGCCGGCACCGAGCAGGCCGAACACCCGCGCGCGCATGTGCTCCGGGATCCGCTCGAGCTCGACGGCTCCGAGGATCGGGTTGATCGACCCGGCCGCCAGCCCGGACAGCGCAGCCGAGGCGAGCATCCACGGCAGGCCGAGCCCGAGCGCCGGGACCACCAGGGACGGCCCGCCGGCGAGCACGAAGCACAGGGCGAAGACCAACCGCCGTGGCACGCGGTGCGCCACGTACCCGAAGGCGACGGAGCCGAGGAACGCCGCACCCCCGAAGACACCGGTGACGAGCCCGAGCGCCTGCGCGCCGCCGAGCTGCTGGTCGGCGTAGAGCGGCAGGAGCGTGGTCGAGCGTGCGGCGTCGAGCAGGTTCGTCACGAGCACCAGCGCGACCACGAGCCGGAACAGGGGATCGCGGACGCAGAACCGGAACCCGTCGGCGATGTCGCGCCAGTACCCCTGCGACTCCACGGGCTCGCCGGACGCGACCGGCGCCACCGCACCGCGGACCGTCAGCGCCATGAGCATCGCGGCTGCCCCGAAGGCGATCGCCACGCAGGCGAGACCCGGCATCGGACCGAGGACGGCGACCAGGGTCCCGCCGAGGGGCGCACCGATCAGCACCGACAGCCGTGACGACGCCTCGAAGTGGCCGACGGCACGTTCGAGCGGCACGCCTGCCGCGGTCGCGAGCCCCGGCAGGAGCACCCGTCGGGCGGACTCACCCGGGGTGTCGAACAGCCCGCTGACGAACACGAGCGCGAGGAGCGCCCAGAACGGCAGACCGACGGTCCAGGCGAGCACCGGCATCGCGAGCAGGGTGAGCCCGCTGACGACGTCGGACGCGACACTCGAGCGGACGAAGCCGACCCGCTCCACGATGGCACCGCCGAACGGGCCGCCGAGCACGATCGGCACCGTCGCCATGAACGCGGCGATGCCGACGTCGGTGGCGGAGCCGCCACGCGCGAGGACGGCGAACGGCACGGTGATGGTGGTGATGACGTTCCCGATGCGCGACACCACCTGCACCGCGAGCAGTGCGCGCAGTTGCGCCCGGGGGCTCAGCCGCGAGGCCATCGGTATGCCTGGTTCAGCACGAAGACCTGCTCGGAGCCGTCGCCGGCGTGGTGCTCGGCAGCGACACCAGCCCAGCGGTCCACGACGCCGCGGAGTTCCTCGCCCATGTCCTGGAGCTCGGCTGCCGTCAGGCGGAGCACGCGGTCCGAGCTCGAGGACGCCGACACCCACTCGCGTCCGAACGTCGGCGCGAGGTCGACGAACGCCTCGTAGTTCGCGGCGTACACGCGGGCGACCGCGTGGTCGAGGGTGTTGGTGGCGAGCAACCGCTCCGGGTCGTCGAGCGCATCGGCGAGCTCCCACACGGAGGCGTCGTGCGCGGCTCGCCACCAGCGCTCACGTCGGTCCGTGCCCGCGTCGGGAGCGGGTTCGATGAAGCCCGCGGCGGCGAGTCGGGTGCAGTGGTAGCTGATCGTGCCGGGCGCTTCGTCGATCACCTCGCCGATCGTCGCGGCGGTTTGCGGGCCGTTCGCACGCAACAGGCCGAGGATGCGCAGGCGTGTCGGGTGAGCGAGGGCGCGCATCTGGGCGGGGTCGTCGATCCGTCCTTGGGTCATGGTGCGACCCTATATGCACAAGAAGTCTTGTGGAATTGTTTCGAACAGGCGCAACCGCGGGGCGTCCGTACTCAGCGGTCGAGCAGCATCCTGTTGCGCGCATCGATCTGGTCTGCGGTCGCGGGGAAGTAGCTGCTGACACCGATGTGCTCGGCGTCGTGCTGTACCGCGTCGACGACCGGCCGGAGCGCGCGCTCGTAGTCAGCGAATGCCTGCTCGACGTCGCCGTCCGCGTCCCGAAGAGCGTCGTGGAGTGCAGTGGCGCCGATGATGGCGAGCGAGCCGCCCATCCCGGCGGCCGGGGAAGGGCAGTAACCGGCGTCGCCGACGAGTGCGACGCGGCCGGACGTCCACGCCGGCATCTTGATCTGGCTGAGCTTGTCGAAGTAGAAGGTCTCGGCGCCGATGGCCTCGTCGACGTGGTCCGAGAACGGCGAACCGGCCCGGAGCATGTGCTCGCGGAGGGTGCGCTTCTGTGCCGCTTCGTCGTGGTGGTCGAAGGGGATCTCCTGCTCGGAGCGGAAGCCGAGGACGAGGTCGGTGGTGGTGTCGTACGAGTTGACCAGCATCGTGACGCCCGGTGCGTTGGTGATCTGGGTCGTCTGCGGTTCGATGACGAGGTCGTCGAGGGTGGCGACGGAGAAGTACGTCCGCAGGAAGTGGCTGTACAGCGCTTCCTGCCCGAAGTGCAGTCGACGCACTGTGGAGTGGTTGCCGTCGCAGCCGAACACCATGGAGAAGTCCCGTTCGGTTCCGTCGCGGAAGGTGACGTGCACGCGCTCTTCGTCGGTCTCGTGCAGGGACGTGACCGAGTTGTTCCACAGCATCTCCACTTCGCCCTCGGTCGCGGCGGCGAGGATGTCGAGCAGGTCGTCGCGGTGGATCTCGTAGCCGTCGCCCGTCGATCCGGCCGAGGGAGGCACCGGATCCATTCGCGCGATGCGGTCTCCCTCCGGCGTCGTGAACTCCGTCACCCGCGGCGCGAGCGCCTTCGCCGAGATCTGCTCGAGCAGGCCCATCCGATCGACGATCGCGATGGTGTCGTCGCGGATGTCGACCGGGGTGCCGCCTCGCTTCAACCCGGGAGCGACCTCGACGATCGAGACGTCGTACCCGAGCCGACGCATCCACAGCGCGGTCGTGAGCCCAGCGAAACTCGCTCCTGCGATGAGGACCTGTTCCTGTGTCTGCGTGGTCATCGATCGTCCTCGTTCCTCGGTATCCACCGAACTTGTAGTGACTCTAAGTTCGGCCAACGTACCAGAACTTTGGGTCACTCAACGTTTCGTGTCAGACTCGGGGGATGGTGGAGTCGAGCGAGGGTGTTCCGTCGGGGCTGCGAGAGCGCAAGAAACGGGAGACCCGCGAGCGCCTGGGTGACGTTGCTGCACGGCTGTTCGCTGAGCACGGGTACGACGAGGTGTCGATGTCAGACGTGGCCCGAGCTGCAGGCGTCTCGGATCAGACCGTCTACAACTACTTCCCGACCAAACCCGATCTGGTGTTCGACCGAGCCGACGAGGTGCTCGAGAAGATCCGAGCTGCGGTTGCGGACCGAGGTGCGCAGCAGTCGCCCGCGGAAGCGATGCGCACCATCGTCCTCGAGGATGTTGATCGGTACGTCGCAGAGGACCCGGCCTTGGCGCGAGGGGAGTTCCCAGCGCAGTGCCGGCTCAGCGCGGTGCTCCGGCGACGGGCGCTGGAGTTCTACGACGAAGTCACGTCCGCGGTGGCAGCAGAACTGGCGGACACGGGTTTCGACTCGATGACCCGGCGTGCTCAGGCTGCCGCGCTCGTGGCCGTCGTGCAGCAGACCACCGAGGCCATCGGCGACGCGGTCCTCGCGGACGCCGACCGGGAATCGACCCGCAAGCGCTTGGTGGCCACGGCCGGAGCGGCGCTGGACCACCTGTCCACCTGGTGCACGTCGGCCTGATCCACGTCGAAGGACAGGGCGGGTGCGCGGAATGCATCCGATGCACCTGGTGGCCCTCTCATGGCGCGGGGCGTCGTACCGACCTACCGTCTACTTGTCAGACGATCGTCTGTCGAATAGGCCCTCTGGAAGGAACCTGCTCCATGCGTCACGCTCCTCGCCTCCGCCGGACCAACGCGCTGCTGATCACCGGCGGCGTCCTCACGGCGGCAGCGCTCGCTGTCGGGGCGGCCGGGCCCGTCTCCGCGGCCAACGCCGATGGCGCGGCGCCCGCCCAGTCCGTGGCCGCTGTGTCCTCGCCGTCCCGCGGTGACAGCTACGTGGCCCTCGGCGACTCGTACGCGGGCGGCTTCGGCGTCGCCCCCTACAGCTCGGGTCCGGCGGCCGGCTGCTTCCAGTCCACCACCGACTACCCGCACCAGGTCGCAGCATCCCTGGGACTCCAGCTCGACGATCGTGCCTGCGCCGGTGCCACCACCGGCAACATCTCCCGGGTCGCGCAGAAGACCGGAGCCGGAAGTGCCACCGCGCCCGTCCAGGCCGACGCGCTCTCCAAGGACACGGACGTCGTCACGGTGTCGATCGGCGGGAACGACCTGGGGTTCTCCGGCGTCATCGCGAACTGCGTCGCGCTGGACAAGGCCGGCCCGGTGTTCTCGGAGATCCACGGGAAGACCTACGACCACTGCAAGGACTACTACGCACCGGTCGTGCACGGCGTCACGCGGGATCGTCTCGCATCGCGCATCCGCACCGTCGTGGCACCGCGGCTCGCGTCGACGTTCCGCGTGATCGCGCAACGTGCTCCGCAGGCGAAGGTGTTCGTCGTCGGCTACCCGATGATCGCGCCGGGCTCGGCACAGTCCCCGAAGGGGTGCTTCTCGAGCCTCCTCGGTGACTCCGGACTCGAACCGCCGTTCCCGCAGAACGCGTTCCCCTTCACCGCGACCGACACCGCCTACTTCCACCGCACCCAGAACGCGCTCGACGGAGCGGTGAAGGCTGCGGCGAAGGCTCGTGGCTTCACCTACGTCTCGACGCTCCAGGGCTCTGCCGCGCACACGCCCTGTGCCGCGTCGGGCTCGGCATGGATGTCGGGACTCACCCTGACCGATCGCGGCACCGCCGCGAACAGCACGCCGCTGGCCGGGACGAAGTACAGCATCCTGTTCGGCGCACTCCACCCGAACGCCGCCGGCATCGCGTACCTGCGTGACCAGACCAAGGCCGCGATCGTCCGATCGCGCTGACGCACCAGCGCCTGTTCGTCGCGTCGTCGACGCGACCAGCAGGCGGACGGGAGGCCCGTTGCCAGCTGGCAACGGGCCTCCTGTCCGTCTCGTGTGGACCACCGGGCGTCAGTTCGCCAGCGCTCGACATGTTGTCGGACCGTGACCCGGCAGGGCGTCTCGTTGAGCCATGCTCGTCCTGTGCAGAAGCCACTGGTCCTCGCCGCCGCCGGACTCGCGCTGGTCGCGCTGCCGCTCCTGTCGGCGTGCAGCGAGCAGCCAGCTGACCCCATCGCGTCCGCCCGCACACTCGCCGATGCGCCCGAGTGGGTCAGCAACCCGAGCGGTACCGACTGCGGTGACGTGGAGCTCGAGGCCGACGGTGCGCTCCCTGCCGAGAGCCTGCGGTGTCTGCGGGACGCGAGCGAAGCGGGCGAGGTGGCCTCGCTCCAGTGGGTCCGGTGGACGACCGAGGGTGATCCGACCCCGTCCTTCGTCCGGACGGCTGGTGCAGGGGCCACGGTGGCGTCGACTGCGGCGTACGACACCTACGGCCAGGGTGGGTGGAGCGAGTACGGGTGCACGGACATCGCGGCGTTGCCGGGCTGCTCGGACGTGGGGGAGTAGGGGCGGTTCCGGTTGCGGATGGTCTTCGGAGACTGCTTTTCCTGAGTGAAGGCGTTCGCCGTGGGATGCTGATGCGGTGATCCTGCTGACCGAAGCCCTGCGAGGCGATTGGCTCGTGAAGCGAGCCGGTCGATGGGCGACCGTCGGCGGTGTCGCTGGCACGGGCTTCGAGGCGTACGCGCGGCTGCTGCACCCGGTGGATGCGCACCGTACTGACCCGAACACGGTCGACGAGTGGGGCAATCCCGTCGATGTTGAGCACACGCGTTGGCGGTGGGCTGAGGTTGCGCGCCGTAACGGCCGGGTGATGCATCCCCTGGTGCAGTGGTTCCGCATCAGCGATGACGAGCACACGAGGGACTGGTCGGATGGGTGGAGTGTCGGTCAGTCCGACGATGGGTGGTTCAACCCGGAGGACCTCGCGGTCCTGACCACGCACCTGCGGGCCGCGACGCGGAACCCGGACGACCTGGTCATCGGAGCATGGGAAGGCACCGGCAACCCGCCATGGGCCGAAGGAGGCCGGAACGCGCGCGCGCGGGCTCGCATGCAGATGCCGTGGCCCGGTCGGGACATGTGGTTGTTCAGCTCGAGCCTGCGCGAGCTTGCTGACCCATCGTGGGCGCAGCGCTCCGTCCCCGGATGGGGATGCAGTCGCCCCCAGCAGGAAGGGCCCTACACGTCGCTGATCTGGCCCGGGGATCACACCTGGGTCGTCGCTTCCGAGGAAGACTGGGACTCGACGATCGTCGCCGGCTCACGCGCACTCGTCGACAGCATCCTCGCGGACGATCACTTCGAGGCCTTCGAGGTGCACGAAGACGACGACCTGAGCTGGGACGGCGATCTCCTCAACCCCCGCCAACAGCCGACGTCAGAGCTCTGAGGCGACCAGACCCCGGTGGTGACGAGTCACCACACAACACGGTGCTCGGTGTCTTCGCGACTGAGTCCGAAGCGTCGAAGTTCAGCGACGAGGTAGAAGCACGATTCCCGCTGGGAGTCATCTACTCGCGCTTCGGGGCTGCGCCGGCGCGAACTCCGAATCGGCCTTGCTGGTTACCGCAAGATCGGTGAGGAACCGTCGTGTGGGCCGACGGTCCGGCAGTACGGTCCGGGAACAGCCTGACCCGAGGCTGCGAGAAGCCGACCCGAAGGCGACCCGATGGACAACTGCGACGAGCGACGGCCTGGCGCCCTCGCGTTCACGAAGCATCTCGGCGAGCAGTTCGGCGGTGATCTCCGGCGGACAAGAGCAGCTCCGGTCGCGCCACGAATCCGCGGCGCGGTGCAGGCGACTGCCGTGCGAGCGCACACCGCCGGCGGCTCGAACGGCGGACTCCGTCAGGTCGTTGCTGAGCCAGTCCCGTTGCGGTTCGAGATGGCGAGCACGGGGCTGTCCCTCACCGGCCTGGGGGTCGCGATCGGATGCGGAGTCGCGCGCACGATCGGCCCGCAGGTCCTGCCAGTCGCGAGGATCGTGGATCCCGAGGTGCGCGACGCGGAGCTCGACGAACGCGGCGGGTTCGAGGCACAGCTCGCCGAGGTGCTCACGGAGTCCTGGCCTCTCGTCGTCGAACTCGCTGCAGAGGAGCTAGCGGCGGACACCATCCTCATGCCCGTCGTCGGTGATCGTGTCCACTACAGCCGGGGTTCCGGGCACCTCATCGGGCTGCAGGGAGTCGTCGTCGTGTCCGATGACGGACAACCCCTGCCGCGCGGGCTGCGGTCCGTGCAGCTCGACGGTGAGGCGTGGCCGATCGTCGTCGCGGTGGCGTCCCTGGACCGGATCTAGCTGATGCTGCGAGCAGGTCCCGGCACGAGCACCACGATGCGCTCGTGCCGGGGCTGCCGTCAGACTGCCGGGTTGAGGAGGCGACCGGTGAACTCGCGCAGGGCCCGCACGGCCCGCTGCGACAGCGTCGCGTCGGGCACCATGCTCGTCGATCCGTGGAACGCTCCCGGCCACACGTGCAGTTCCGCCTGGACTCCTGCCGCCCACAGCGAGCTGGCGTAGGCGACGGTCTCGTCGCGGAACACCTCGGTGCTGCCGCAGTCGATGTACGCGGGTGGGAGCCCGGTGAGGTCGGTCGCGCGGCCCGGTGCGGCGTAGACGGAGACGTCCTCGCCACCCCGCCGGTCACCGAGGTAGGCGTCCCAGCCGAACCGTGTCATCTCCCGGTCGGCGACCCCGACACCGTCGAACTGCCGAGCCGACAGCGTCGCGTCGCGGTCGTCGAGCATGGGACTCACGAGCACCTGGCCGATGACGGAGGGCCCCTGTCGGTCGCGGGCCAGGAGGGCCGTGCCGGCGGCGAGACCGGCACCGGCGCTCTGCCCGACGAGGACGATGCGCTCCGGGTCGATGCCGAGTTCGTCGGCGTGCTCGGCTGCCCAGACGAGACCGGCGTAGCAGTCCTCGACCGGGTACGGGTCCGGGTGTTCCGGAGCCAGGCGGTAGTCCGGGCTGACCAGGACGACGTCGTGCACCAGCAGCCACTCGTCGTAGGAGTCGAGGTTGCCGAGGTGGTGGCCGAACATCATGCCGCCGCCGTGGATCGCGTAGGCCAGGGCAGACGTGCCGGTGCGGCCGGTGCGTTGGATCACGGCGAGGTCGATCGGGTCGCCGCGGTGCCCCGCGATCGTGATGCTGCTCCGCTCGAGGCCACGAGCACGCAGTCCTTCGTCGAGCTGCGCCTCCGTCATGTCCAGTTGTCGCATCTGCGGCAGCATCTGGGTCGTGAGGTGGAAGCGGCCTCGCGCGTCCATGGCCGTGAGGAAGGGCACGAACTCGGGATCGAACGGCGGGCGGGGGAGGGCGATGGTGTCAGGCACGGGAGGTCTCCTCGGTGATGGTGATCGGGTCGGGCTGTGCAGGCGTGGTGTTGGCAGGTTCGGACGAGGCCACGTCCTCTAGTTCGACGGCGGGCCGGGCTCGGAGCATGCCGACCACGACGAGCAGCGCTGCGACCGCGGCGAGACCGAGGCCGGCGACGGTGAGGGCGTCCTGGAAGCCCTCGAGCCGGGCGGTGGTCCAGGTGGTCGTGGTGATGCTCCCGGTGACGAAGGCGGCGACGATGGTCCCCGCCGCGGCGACGGCGGCACCGCCCGCGAGCTCGCTCGAGGTGTCGACGAGCGCCGCTCCGACGGAGGCGCGGTCCGCGGGCAGGCCCGTGAGGACGGACGCGCCGGCGACGACGCCGACGACCCGCATGCCGGCGGCGACGAGCACGAGCGCGACGAGCACCCACGGGTACCCGTGCCGGCTCAGGGCGCCGAAGACCGCGAGACCGGAGACGACCGAGACGGCGCTCATCCAGGCGGCGCGGCCCAGGCCGACCCGCTGCACGAACGGCCCGACGAAGCGGCCGCCGACGAGCAGCACGACCACCTGCGGCAGCGTCCCGACGGCGGCGAGGGCCGGCGGCCAGCCCCAGGCGAACTGCAGCTGCAGGGTCACGAGGTACGACAGTCCGGCGACGGCCAGACCCGACGCGGCCTTGAACGCGAGGCCGCTCGAGACGAGTGGTCGGGCGAGCAGGTGCAGGTCGATCAGCGGGTGCCGCGCGGTCCGCTCGCGGGCGACGAACCCCACAGCGCAGGTGACGGCGAGGGCGAGGACGGCCCACCCCCACCAGCCAGCGGCTCCGGACTCGACCAGGATCGTCGGCACCACGAGCGCTCCGGCCGTGGTCACGGTACCGAGCAGCGCTCCGACCACGTCGACCGGATGACGATGGAGCCCTGAATCCTCGTCGCGGGCGACACCGAGCCGGATGCCGACGAGTGCGAGGACCGCGATGGGCACGTCGGCCAGCAGCAGCACCTGCCACGGGGCGACGGCGAGCACGAACCCGCCGACGGTCGGCCCGATGGCCAGTCCCACGAGCCCGGCCGTCGAGATGACGGTGAGTGCCCGCACCCGGAGGCCTTCGTCGTCGAAGAGCCGGAACGCGAGCGCCATCGACCCGGGCGTCGTCATCGCCGCGGCGACGCCCATCGCGACGCGCACGGCGATCAGCTGCTCGGTCGACGTGACCACCGCCGTGGCGAGGCTCGCCAGGGCCAGCAGGACGAGCCCGGCGAGCATGACCCGGCGGCGTCCGATGCGGTCGGCGACGGCGCCGAACAGCAGCATCAGCCCTCCGAAGGCGACCGAGTAGGCACCCGAGACCCACTGCAGGCCCGTCGTCGACGAGCCCAGGTCGCGACCGATCGTCGGCAGGGCGACGTTGAGCACGGAGTTGTCGAGCATCTCGAACAGGAACACCGCGGACAGCCCAGCGAGGGCGATCCAGGCGTCGCGCAGACGAGGCGACGAGTCACCGCCGGGCGCGTGCCCGGTGGTGAGAGCGGGACTGGGGGACACGATGGCGCACTCCTTCGAGGGAAGAAGTGGCGACTCGTTCGATGCCGCGTGCTGGTGCGTCGCAGATCGCGGCGCCTTTTACCTCAGTGATCGAGACCATACACGGACTGCCCACTCGAGGAAAGTCCGCGGTCGACGTCCCGGTTGCTGCCGTCGCAGTTCGAGGTGGGAAGTGGCAGGACCTACCCTGGACGGATGCTCTCCCGCCGCGAAGCCGCCGTCCGGCTCGACATCCCCCTCGAGATGGCGACCCGCCACGGCATCCCGTCGCGCCTGAGCGAAGCGGAGCTCGACGCGATCGAGCAGGACCCGCCCGCCTGGCTCGTGCAGTCCCGGGCCAACCGCACCGGCACGAAGAAGGTCTGGACGCGCCTGGAGTGCGTGGTCTGCGGCTTCGACGAAGAGGCGCGCCCGAAGAAGTGGTGGCCCGAGTGGGACTACCTGATGTGCGACTACCACGCCCCGTACCAGGCGCCCGAGCCCACGGCCGGCCTGACGCGGCGTGAGGTCGAGGGCATCGGCAGCCGCTTCATCGCGCTCGTCGACGAGAAGCTCTGAGCAGCAGCACGATGCGCCTGCTGAGCGAGGCATCGCGGGGCGACTGGCTCGTCGCGCGTGCCGGACGCTGGGCGAGTGTCGGTGGCGTCGCGGGCACCGGGTTCGAGGCGTACGCACGCCTGTTGCACCCGGTCGGCGCGCATCGGGCGGACCTCGACACCACGGACGAGTGGGGCGACCACCCGGACGTCGAACACACCCGCTGGCGGTGGTCGGAGGTCGCGCGCCGCAACGACCGCGTGATGCACCCCCTGGTGCAGTGGCAACGCCTGACCGACGACGAGCAGACGACGTCGTGGGCCGACGGCTGGCGCGTGGACCAGTCGGACGACGGGTGGTTCGACCCGCAGGACCTCGCCGTCCTCACCCCGCACCTGCGGAGCGCGACGTCGACCCCCGGAGACCTGGTCGTCGGAGCGTGGGAGGGGACGGGCGGGCCGCCGTCCGCTGAACGCCGGCACCGGATCCGACGTGCGCGGGGCTTGATGGCCTGGCCCGCGCGGGACACCTGGCTCTTCAGTGCGACCCTGGACGAGCTCGTCGATCCGTCGTGGGCGCAGCGGGCGGTCCCGGGTTGGGAGAGCTTCGGGCTGCACGGCCAGGTGGCGCCGCACACGACGTTCATCTGGCCGGAGGACCACGCGTGGGTCGTCGCCGCCGAGGAGGACTGGGACTCGACGATCGTCGCCGGATCGCGCGCGCTCGTCGACCGCGTGCTCGACGACGGCCGGTTCGAGGCGTTCGAGGTCCGCGAGCCCGACGACCTGTCGTGGGACGGAGACCTGCTGAACCCACGCAGGTCTCCTCGCCCCGAGGGCTGAGCGGCCCCACCGCGTCGTCCGGAACCCGCCAGCTCGTCCGCGCTCGGACCGCTGGGATCGAGGGGTGAACACCACTTCGACCAGAGCCGCGACCTTCCACGGCCTCCACGACCACCGATCCCGGCCACTCGTCCTCGTCAACGTCTGGGACGCCGCGAGCGCCCGACTCGTCGAGGACGCCGGCGCGACCGCGATCGCCACGACCAGTGCGGGCGTCGCCTGGTCCCTCGGGCGACCGGACGGGAACACCCTGACCCGTGCGGAAGCGATGGACGCGGTCGCGCGGATCGCGGCTTCGGTGTCGGTGCCGATCACCGTCGACATCGAGTCCGGGTACGCCGACGACGCGGACGGCGTGGCGCGCACGGTGGACGCGGTGCTCGAAGCGGGCGCCGTCGGGATCAACATCGAGGACGGCAGGTTGCATCCGGATGCGCTCGCCGACCGGATCGGGGCGGCCCGGCGCGCGGCGGAACGAGCCGGGGTGCCCCTGTTCGTCAATGCACGGACCGACGTCCACCTCGCCGGTCTCGTCGATCCCGAACGGCTCCTGGCCGAGACGCTCGAGCGAGCTCGTCGCTACCGCGGAGCCGGCGCTGACGGCGTGTTCGTCCCCGGAGTCCGAGACGTCGAGACCATCCGTGCGCTGGTGGAGTCGATCGACGGCCCGGTGAACGTGATGGCCGGTCCGGGGTCGCCGACCGTGGCGGAACTCGCCCGGCTCGGGGTGGCCCGCATCAGTCTCGGTTCCGCCGTCGCGCAGGCCGCGTACGCCGTCGTTCGGCAGGCCACGGCCGAGCTGCGGACCACCGGCACCTACGACTCGCTGGCGGGCGGCGTGGACTACGCGGACCTGAACGCGCTCTTCTGAGCGGCGCGCGACGCCCTGAACGCGACCACACGGACGGACGGGAGGCCCGGTGCCAGCTGGCACCGGGCCTCCCGTCCGTCGTGGTGCGGACCTGCGGACGCTACTCGGTCGTCGAGACCCAGTCGATGAGCAGGTTGCCCTTCTCGCCCCAGTTGCCGACCTGGAACATGAAGCGGTGCGGGGTCGTCGGCACGTCGTGCGTGACGGTGCCCAGGACCTTGCCGTCGACGCTGTAGGTCACGGACTCACCGGGGACCCAGTCGACCTTGTAGGTGTGCCAGTCGCGCCACGAGACGCCGGTGCCGAGCTGGACGCGCTCGGCTTCCTTGCCCGGGGTCATCGAGTGGTGGAACACCGAGGGGCTTTCCTCGAAGTTGCCCTCGGGGAAGTCGATCTCGCCGTCGGCCCACACGTTCGACGTCGGCCACAGCATGAAGGCCGCGCCGTTGCCGTCGCCGCCGGTCGCCTTCGCGCGGACCGAGAACGAGCCGCCGACGTGGTCCCAGGCGCCGTCGGAGGAGCCGAAGGTGCCGGCCGCTCCGGCGCCGGTGCCGAGGGCGACGTCCATCACACCGTCGTGCACCGACACGGTCTTGCTCGGCGCGTAGATGCCCGAGGTGCCGTCGGGGTAGGGCTGCCACGACTGCGGGTACAGCGACTGGACGAGGCCGGTGACGGCGTCCTTGCTGAAGTCCTCGACGAACGGGGCGTCCGGTGCGATCGCGGACAGGTCCGCGGGGGAGGCCTCAGCCTCGGGTGCCGCTTCCGGCGCGACCTCGGACTCGGGCTCGGCCTCTGCATCGGGCGCGGGCTCGGCCACGGGGGCGGAGTCCTCGATCGGCGCGGAGTCCTGCTCGGGCTCCGTGTCCGGGGCCCACTCGTCGGTGGGGGCCGGGGTCTCCGTCTCGTCCGGGGCCGGCGTCGGGGTGGGGTTCACCGGTGCGTTGTGCCAGCGGCGCTCGCCGTCCCAGCCCCACCAGGTGCGGGCGGAGGCGGCGGTGGGGACGCCGAGGACCAGGGCGCCGGCGGTCGCGACCGCCAGGATCGCGCGGTGGCGGATCATCGGGTGCCCCCTCGGGTGACCGGGGGTGTGGGGGTGGTCCGTGGGGTCGTGTCGCGCGAGGGCGTGCACGTGCTTCGGGTCGAGATGTCGGGCTCCTCGTGGATGCTCGGGCGCAGGATGCGGGGAGGGACGGACGCACCAGCCGGCCGGATGCCGAGGGTTTCGTTGACACGTCCACGGACATCTTGCATCATTTGTGACCCGTTCGGGGGGCGTCACGGAAATCGACCGACGAACGCCCGGTGTCCGCCGCCCGAACGTGCACGATGCAACGCGCGGGGAGCTGACCGCTCAGGCCCGGGGGATCGGCTGCAACCGCTGCAGCTGCGTCACGTGCCCCGGCTCGAGCTCGTCGAGCGAGGCCACCCCGAGCAGCCGCATGGTCCGCTCGATCTGCTCGGACAGGATCTGGATCATCCGGTCCACCCCGGCCTCGCCGCCCGCCATCAGCCCGTACAGGTAGGCGCGGCCGACCATCGTGAACGTCGCGCCGAGTGCGACCGCGGCCACGATGTCGGCGCCGGACATGATGCCCGTGTCGAGGTGCACCTCGGTGTCCTTCCCGACCTCCTTCACCACGGAGGGCAGCAGGTGGAAGGGCACCGGGGCGCGGTCCAGCTGCCGGCCACCGTGGTTCGACAGCGTGATGCCGTCGACGCCCAGGTCGGCCAGGCGCTTGGCGTCCGCCAGGGACTGCACGCCCTTCACGACGATCTTGCCCTGCCACTGGTCACGGATCCAGGCGAGGTCCTCGTAGGTGACGGTCGGGTCGAACATGTGGTCGAGCAGCTCGCCGACGGTGCCGGACCAGCGGTCGAGTGACGCGAACGACAGCGGTTCGGTGGTCAGGAAGTCGAACCACCACCACGGCCGCGGGATCGCGTTCACCACGGTCCGGGCACTCAGCTGCGGCGGGATCGAGAACCCGTTCCGCTTGTCCCGCAGCCGTGCACCCGCGACGGGGACGTCCACGGTCACGAGCAGGGTGTCGAAGCCTGCCTGCTGGGCGCGGGAGACCAGCGCCATCGACTTCTCGCGGTCCTTCCACATGTACAGCTGGAACCAGTTGCGCCCGTGCGGGTTGGCGTCGCGGACGTCCTCGATCGCGGTGGTGCCCATCGTGGAGAGCGAGAACGGGATACCGGCACGTCCGGCGGCCCGGGCACCGGCCCGCTCGCCCTCGGTCTGCATCATCCGCGTGAAGCCCGTCGGCGCGATGCCGAACGGGTGCGACACCGGCGCCCCGAGCACCTGACGCGAGGTGTCCACCCTCGACACGTCCCGCAGGATCGCCGGGGTGAACTCGATGTCCTCGAACGCCTGCCGCGCGCGGGCCAGTGAGATCTCCGCCTCGGCCGCGCCCTCGGTGTAGTCGAACGCGGCCTTCGGGGTGCGGCGGGCGGCGATGTCCCGCAGGTCCCAGATGGTCAGGGCCTGTTCGAGGCGCTGACGCCGACCCGGCAGTGAGGGCTTCTTGAACTGCATGAGCGGCGCGAGGTCCCGCACCGTCGGCAGCTGCCGCTTGACCCGCGTGCGAGCTGCGGACGCGGACCCGGTCGCGGGCGCGGGTGCGCCGGTTGCGGGGTCGATCCGGTGCTGGTCGTCGGTCGTGGTCATGCGTGGCTCCTGACGGGGGATCGATCGGGATCGGCGCGCGACGACGCCGACGGGGTGTACCGCACGGGCTCGACGCTCCGTGCGACGATGCTGCGGAGTGCCTCCAGTGAAGCCCCTCCGAGGCCCGCGAGTCCAGCGGCGCGCGCTTGCACCAGCACGTTGCCGAGTGCGGTGGCCTCGACCGGTCCGGCCACGACCGGCAGGCCGGTGCGGTCCGCGGTCAGCTGGCAGAGCAGCCGGTTCTGCGAGCCGCCGCCCACGACGTGCACGACCCGGATGGTCTTGCCGGTCACGTCGGCGATGGTGCGCAGGGTCTCGGCGTACGCCGTCGCGAGGGACTCGAGGATGCTCCGGACGAACTCCGCCCGCGACGCGGGGGCGCTCAGCCCGTGCGCCGCGCACCACGCGGCGATCCGCGCCGGCATGTCGCCCGGCGCCGTGAACGACTCGTCCGCGGGGTCGAAGACGGGGACCGGGGCGGTGACGGCCGCGGCGGAGGCGAGCAGGGCCTCCAGGTCGACGTGGTCGCCACCGCGCTCCCAGGTGCGGACGCTCTCCGACAGCAACCACAGTCCGGACACGTTCTTCAGGAACCGGACGCGGCCGTCGACACCGCCCTCGTTCGTGCAGTTCGCGCGTCGTGCCGCGTCCGACAGGACGGGCGCGTCGAGCTCGACGCCGACGAGCGACCACGTGCCCGACGAGATGTAGGCGAAGTCCGGCTCCGTCGCGGGGACCGCGACGACGGCGCTCGCCGTGTCGTGCGAACCGACCAGCGTCACGTCGGCCTGCCCGCCGACGAGCGCGGCGACGGACGGCAGCAGGGGGCCGAGTCGGTCGCCCGGGTCGCGCAGCGTGGGCAGCAGCCCGGCCGGGAGGCCCGCAGCAGCCCGCACCGCCGGGTCCCACCCACGGGTGGTCGCGTTCAGGGCCCCGGTCGTCGAGGCGTTCGTGCGCTCGGCCGCCTCGACCCCCGTCAGCCAGTACCCGAGCAGGTCGGGGACGAGCAGCGCACGCTGCGCGAGCTGCAGCGACGGGTCGGCAGCCCACTGGAACAGGGTGTTGAACGGCAGGTGCTGCAGGCCGTTCCGGGCGTACAGCTCGGTGGCGGCCATCCGGTCGTGCACGGGGACGACACCGCCCAGGTGCCGGTCGTCGCGGTAGTGCGACGGCAGCCCGAGCAGTCGGCCGTCGCGGAGCAGGCCGTAGTCGACCGCCCACGAGTCGATGCCGATGCTGGCGATCGCGGGGTGCTCGGCGAACGCACGCCGCAGCCCCTCGGTCACCTGTCGGTACAGCTCGACGACGTCCCAGTGCAGGGTGTCGCGGCCGGTGTCGGCGTCGCCCTCGTGCAGGGTGACGGGGCCGTTCGGGAACCGTGCGACGTGGTCCATCCTGACCCCGTCCTGGTCGACGTGGCCGACGATCACCCGGCCGCTGGTCGCCCCGAGGTCGACCGCGGCGACGCTGCCGCTGGTGTGCATGCCGTGCTCCTGCTCGGTTCGTTGGTCGTCGCTCGTTGGTCGTCGGTCGTCGCTACCGCAGGAAGGCCGCGGCGACGCCGGCGTCGACGGGCACGTGCAGGCCGGTGGTGTGCGAGAAGTCGTCGGTGCAGATGGCGTAGACGGCGTTCGCGACGTTCTCGGGCACGACCTCGCGCTTCAGGATCGTGCGCTGCGCGTAGAACTTGCCGAGGTCCTGCTCCTCGATGCCGTACGTCTTGGCGCGGTTGGCGCCCCAGCCGCTCGCGAAGATGCCGGAGCCGCGCACGACGCCGTCGGGGTTGATGCCGTTGACGCGGACGCCGTGCTCCCCGAGCTCGGCCGCGAGCAGCCGCACCTGGTGGGCCTGGTCGGCCTTCGTGGCGGAGTACGCGATGTTGTTCGGCCCGGCGAACACCGAGTTCTTCGACGAGATGTAGACGATGTCGCCGCCCAGGCCCTGCTCGATGAGCACCTTCGCCGCGGCCTTCGACACCAGGAACGAACCCTTCGCCATCACGTCGTGCTGCAGGTCCCAGTCCTGCTCGGTGGTCTCGAGCAGGCTCTTGGACAGCGAAAGACCCGCGTTGTTCACGACGAGGTCGAGGCCGCCGAAGTGCAGCAGCGTCTGCTGGATCGCCTGGTCGATCGCGGCGGCGTCCGTCACGTTCGCGGCGACGCCGATCGCGCGGTCGCTGTTGCCGATCTCGGCGGCGGTCTCCTGTGCCTTCGCCAGGTCGAGGTCGGCGATGACGACGGCGGCGCCCTCGGCCGCCAGGCGCTTCGCGATCGCCTTGCCGATGCCCGACGCCGCCCCGGTGACGAGGGCGATACGCGTCGCGAGCTTCCTGGGTGCGGGCATCCGCTGCAGCTTCGCCTCTTCGAGGGCCCAGTACTCGATCCGGAACTTCTCGGCCTCGTCGATGGGGGCGTAGGTGCTGACGGACTCGGCACCGCGCATCACGTTGATGGCGTTGACGTAGAACTCACCGGCGACCCGGGCGGTCTGGGCGTCCTTGCCGTACGAGAACATCCCGACACCGGGCACCAGCACGATGAGCGGGTCGGCGCCGCGGATCGCGGGGGAGTCCGGCATCGCGTGCCGGTCGTAGTAGGCCTGGTAGTCCGCGCGGTACTGCTCGTGCAGTTGGTGCAGGCGTGCGGTCTGCTCCTCGACGGAGGCCGTTGCGGGCAGGTCGAGGATGAGCGGCTTGACCTTGGTGCGCAGGAAGTGGTCCGGGCAGCTCGTGCCGAGGGCCGCGAGTGCTTCGGCGCGCTCGCTCGCCAGGAACTCGAGCACGACGTCGCTGTCGGTGAAGTGCCCGACGACCGGCTTGTCGTGCCCGGCGATGCCGCGGATCGTCGGGGCGAGGGCGGCGGCGCGTGCGCGACGTTCGTCGGTCGGCAGTGCTTCGAACCCCGCTCGGAGGCCGCCGAACGGGTCCGCCGTGCCGTGCTCCGCGAGGTACTGCTCGGCGGTGTCGATGATCCAGCGGGAGTTCGCCTCGGCCTCGTCGCTCGTGTCTCCCCACGCGGTGATCCCGTGGCCGCCCAGGATCGTGCCGATCGCCTGCGGATGGTCACGCTTGACGCCTGCGATGTCGAGCCCGAGCTGGAACCCGGGCCGGCGCCACGGCACCCAGACGACCCGGTCGCCGAAGATCCGCTCGGTCAGGGCCGGACCGTCCGCCGCCGTGGCGATCGCGATGCCGGCGTCGGGGTGCAGGTGGTCGACGTGGGCGGCGTCGACGAGGGCGTGCATCGCGGTGTCGATCGACGGCGCAGCACCGCCCTTGCCGTGCAGCGTGTAGTCGAACGCGGCGACCATCTCGTCCTCGCGCTCGACCCCGGGGTAGACGTCCTGGAGGGCACGGACGCGATCGACGCGCAGGACCGCGAGGCCCGCCGGAGTGAGGGTGCCGAGGTCGCCCCCGGAGCCCTTCACCCAGAGCAGCTCGACCGGTTCGCCCGTGACGGGGTCGGTGTCGGTGCCCTTGGCGGAGGTGTTCCCGCCCGCGTAGTTCGTGATCCGCGGATCCGAGCCGAGCGCGTTCGAGCGCGCGACCAGCGCCCGGATCGTGGTGTCTGCGTCGGTGCCGTGCATTGCGGGGTCCACCCGTGCCTCCACTGTGTTCGTCATGTTCCTACGCGCCCCAGCCGGCCTGGACGCCGCCGACGCGGTCCTCGGCGATGGACTGCTGGTAGCCCGAATCCAGGTACGCGCGCATCGGGTTCGCCGGCAGCCCGCGGGACTCGCGCCACGCGGCGAGGTCCTTCCGGACGTCGGTCTGGTACGCGTCCATGAAGACCTCGTTCGCGCCGAGGACGTCGTGTGCCTCCTGCGCGGCGGTCAGTGCGACGCGGTCGAGGAGCAGCGCACGGGCCGTCATCTCCTGCACGTTGAGCACCGAGCGGATCTGGCCGGGGATCTTGTCCTCGATGTTGTGGCACTGGTCGAGCATGAACGCGACGTCGGGGTTGTCGTACCCGCCGCCGCGGATGACCTCGACCAGGATCCGGAACAGCTGGAACGGGTCCGCAGCGCCCACGATCAGGTCGTCGTCCGCGTAGAAGCGCGAGTTGAAGTCGAAGGAACCGAGCTTGCCGAGGCGCAGGAGCTGCATCACGATGAACTCGATGTTCGTGCCGGGGGCGTGGTGCCCGGTGTCGAGGCAGACCATCGCCTTCGGCCCGAGCGCCGCCGTCTGCACGTAGCTGGTGCCCCAGTCGGGGACGTCCGTGTGGTAGAACGACGGCTCGAAGAACTTGTACTCGAGCACGAGCCGCTGGTCGGCGCCGAGGCGGTCGTAGATCGTCGAGAGCGACTCGTGCAGGCGGTCCTGGCGGGAGCGCATGTCCTCCTGACCGGGGTAGTTCGAGCCCTCGGCAAGCCAGATCTTCAGGTCGCGGCTCCCGGTGGCGTCCATCACGTCGATGCAGCGCAGGTGGTGGTCGATCGCCTTCTGCCGGATCGTCTCGTCGACGTGGGTCAGGGCGCCGAACTTGTAGTCGTCGTCCTGGAACGTGTTCGAGTTGACGGTGCCGAGCGAGACCCCGTGCTCCTCGGCGTGGCGCTTGAGGTCGGCGAAGTCGTCCACCAGGTCCCACGGGATGTGCAGTGCGACGGTGGGCGCCAGGCCGGTGTACCGCTGCACCTGGGCGGCGTCGGCGATCTTCTCGTAGGGGTCGCGCGGGGTGCCCGGCGTGCTGAACACCTTGAAGCGGGTGCCGGAGTTGCCGAAGGCCCAGCTGGGCAGCTCGATCTGCTGTCGTGCCAGCTGGTCGGCGATGCCGGCGAAGCTCGGGGTCGATGTCATCGTGTCACTTCCTCGTGTGCGATTGAATCGTTTCATACAGTACGGCGCGCGGCGGTCTGCCGCAACCGTGGTGGGTGGGTGGTGCCGCGGGGTGGTGCCGCAAAACACCGGTGTTCACGTGGTGAACACGCGCGTTCGGGGGTTCGACGCGCGAACACCGGTGTTTTGCGGACCAGGGCCCTACGCGGCGGGGACGGCGGCCGGCGCGCGGAGGGCGTGCGTTCCGCCGCCGAGCCGCTGCTCGGGGGCACCCGGCAGGCGCACCACCGCGGTCACGCCCTCGGGCACGGTCGCCCGGACGCGCAACTCCCCGTCGACGAGCTCCCACCGCACCGCGACGTGCCCGTGCACGGTGTCGAGCGAGGTCTCCGCCCACGTCAGCCCACCGCCCGGCTGCGGCGCGATGAGCACCGACTCGTACCCCGGCGACAGCGGCGACAGGCCACCCACCACTCGGTGCATCCAGTCCGCCACGGCACCGAGTGCGTAGTGGTTGAACGAGGTCATCTCACCCGGGTTGATCGTGCCGTCCGGCAGCATCGAGTCCCACCGTTCCCACACCGTCGTCGCGCCCATCGTCACCGGGTACAGCCACGACGGGCACTCCGTCTGCAGCAGCAGCCGGTAGGCGTCCTCCAGGTGCCCCGTCTGCGTCAACGCGTCGGTGATGAACGGCGTTCCCGCGAAGCCCGTCGAGATCCGGTACCCGGACGCCTCGACCAGCTCGGTGAGACGCTCGCCGGCCACGGCCTGCTCCTGTTCGGACAGGATCCCGAACACGATCGCCAGCGTGTACACCGTGGTCGCGTCCGACAGGATCCGCCCGTCGTCCTGCAGGTAGTGGGTGCGGAACCCGGCCTGGAGGCGCGTGGCGAGTTCCCGGAACTCCGCTGCTTCCGCCTCGTGACCGCCCAACAACTCCGCCGCGTCCGCCACGATCGTCGCGGACCGGTAGGCGCAGATCGTCGCGACGACGCCCTTGTCGGCCTTCGCGTCGGCCGGGGCCTCGGGCGGGGCGTCCGGGTCGAGCCAGTCGCCGAACTGGAACACGGTGTCCCACAGGTCCTCCGGGGACAGGTGGTCACGGACCCGGCGCAGGTGTGCGGCCATCGAGTCGAACTGCTCCTCGAGCACCGCGGTGTCGCCGTACGCCTGGTACAGGGTCCACGGCACCCAGACGCCGGCGTCCGACCAGACGGCGGTCGCGTCGGGCTTGCCGAAGTCCTCGGCGGGGGAGTACTTCAGCACGTCCGGCACCACGAACGGGATGATCCCGTCGGCGTGCTGCTGCTCGAGCCAGACGTCCCGCAGCCAGTCGGCCAGGAACGTCCGGGTGTCGAACAGGTACGAGGCCGTCGGGGCGAACGCGGCGATGTCGCCCGTCCAACCGAGTCGCTCGTCGCGCTGCGGGCAGTCCGTCGGCACGCTCAGGAAGTTGCCCTGCATGCCCCGGACGACGTTGTCGTGGAAGGTGTTCAGCAGTTCGTGACTCGACGCGAACGTGCCGGTGCGGGTGAGGTCCGACCCGACCTGCACGGCGGTGACCGCTGCGCGGAGTTCGTCGTGGGTGCCCGGCCAGCCGTCGACCTGCGCGTACCGGAACCCGTGGAACGTGAACCGGGGTTCGAACGTCTCGGGCTCGTCGTCACCGCGCAGGGTGAAGTGGTCCGTCGCCTTCGCGGTACGCAGGGGGCGGGTGCCGAGCTCGTCGTGCTCGAGCACCTCGGCGTGCTGCAGGGTGAGCACGGTGCCGGCCGGGCCGGTCGCGGTGACCCGGAGCCACCCGACCAGGTTCACGCCGAAGTCGAGCAGGGTCGCTCCCGACGGGCTCGTCCAGATCGCCACCGGGGCGATCTCTGCCAGCGGGCGGACCGGCGGCACCGTGTCGGCGACGAGTTCGCGCTCGCCGATGTCGACCGTGTGCACCGTGCTCGTCCGTCCCTGGTGCCCGTCGACGCCGGGCACGGTGACCTCGCCGGGCGTCAGGAACGACCCGTCGCGGAGTCGGGCGTCGATGTCCTGCCCGTCGTAGAGCTGGTCCGCGGTGATCGCGCTCGACAGGGCCTGCCAGTCGGTGTCGGTCGTGACGTGCTGCTCGTGCCCGTCGTCGAAGGTGATCCGGAGTTCGGCGAACCCGGCGCGCTCGTCGGTGTACCAGCCGCCGCCGCCGCCCCAGGCCAGGCGTCCGGCTGCCCAGCCGTTCCCGACGACGAGCGCGAGCACGGCCGGCTGCCCGGGGACCGTGTCGGACAGGTGCTCGGTGACGTCGTGCGAGACGACGCGGATGCGCCACTCGTAGCTCGTCCACCCCGGTTCGAGCAGGTGGTCGGAGACGCGCTGCCCGCCGAGCCAGGCCTCGACGACGCCGAGGGCGCTGACGTCGAGGGTGGCGGCGGTGACGGCGCCGTGGCCGTCGTCGAGGGTGAACTCCCGACGCAGGATCGGAGCGCTGCCGAGGTCGGTGTCGGCCGCGATGAACGGTGCGGTCCAGGTGGTCATGTGGTGGTCCTTTCACGCGACCGGTCGTCGTCGACCGGTGCGCGGGTCGTGGGCCCGGCCGTCCGCCCGGGTGGGCGGTGTGGCGGAGGCGGGTCGCGCCTCCAGGCCGGGGTGGGCGGTCAGCCCTTGACGGCGCCGCTGGTCATGCCGGCGACGATCTGACGGTTGAAGAAGACGTAGAGGATCAGCGGCGGGATCGTGATGAGCAGCACGTCGGTGAACAGCAGGTTCAGCTGGCTGACCGACTGGCTCTGGAACGCGTAGAGCGTCTGCTGCACCGTCGCGTTCTCGGACCCCGGCAGGAAGTACAGCGGGTTGGTGAAGTCGTTGAACACCGTCACCGACTGCACGAGCACGACCGTGATGATCACCGGCTTGAGCAGTGGCAGCACCACCCCGAAGAACAGGCGGATCGGGCCGGCGCCGTCGAGCACGGCCGCCTCGTCGAGTTCCTTCGGGATCGTCGCGACGAACGCCCGGAACAGCAGGATGCAGAACGACAGGCCGAAGGTCGCCTCGATGAGGATCATCCCGCCCATGGTCTTGAACAGGTTCAGGCCCTGCAGCACCCAGATGGTCGGCACGATCGCCGGCGGCACGATGAGCCCCGCCAGCACGAAGAAGTTGATCAGGCCGTTCCACTTGCTCGGTCGCCGCTGCAGGACGTACCCCACCATCGCCGAGAACACGACCATGACGGTGACGCTGCCGACGGTGAGCAGGGCGCTGTTCCAGAACGCGCGCAGGATCCCGCCGTCGCCGCTCTGGAACACCGCCTGCAGGTTCTGCCACAGCTGCCAGTCGGTCGGCAGGCTGAAGCCGAGCTGGTTCGCCTCGGCCGGGTTCTTCGCCGCCTGGAGCAGGACGAAGACGAACGGCACCAGGAAGACGACGAAGCTGACGACGATGGCGATCGAGCCGATGATCCACCGGCGGGCGCGGCCCGGGTGGCGGGACCGCGTCGGGGTGCTGACGCGGGGGCTGGTGAGCGCGGTCACAGCTCGGCCTCCTTGCGGTTGAGGAGCCACGAGATCGGCACCATGATCGCGGTGACGACGACGAACAGGACCACGTTGCCGGCGGTGGACAGGCCGTAGAACCCGGCCTGGTACTGCTTGTAGATCACGCTCGCGATCACGTCGCTCGTGAACCCCGGCCCGCCGCCGGTCATCGCCCAGATCAGGTCGAACGACCGCAGGCCGCCGATGAGCGACAGGATGATGACCGTGCCCATCGCGGGGCGGGACAGCGGCAACGTGATGTTCCGGAAGATCGACCACGCGCTCGCGCCGTCGACCCGTGCCGCCTCGAAGTACTCCTGCGGGATCGCCACGATGCCGGCGATGAAGATGAGCGTCGCGATGCCGACGCCCTTCCAGACGTCCACTGCGGCGACGCTCCACAGGGCGAGCGCCGGGTCGGTCAGCCACCCGGGGGTGGGCAGGCCGACCGAACCCAGTACGCCGTTGATGATCCCGTGGAACGGGTCCATCAGCGCCTTGAACGTGATGCCGATGCCGATGGTCGACACGAGCACCGGGAAGAACACGACCGCCCGCAGGTAGCCGCGCCCCAGCACGGGCGACGTGAGGAGCAGGGCGAGGGCGAGTCCGAGGACCACCTTCGCCGCGCTCGTCACGAAGCCGTACTGGAAGGTGTGCACGAACCCGGAGACGAGCTGCGGGTCCTGGAAGAACCGGACGAAGTTGTCGAAGCCGATGAAGGTCTGGTCGAACAGCGTCCAGCGGGTGAGCGAGAAGTAGAACCCGGCGAAGGTCGGGACCGCGAAGAACACGACGTACAGCGCGATCGCGGGGATGAAGAACCACGCGGGGTAGAACGAGCGCATCCGCTTGCGCGCGGGTCCGGGGCGGTCGCCCTTGCGTGTCTGCGGCGGGGCCACCGCCGTCGTGAGGGTCGCGGTCACGCCGATCACCAGCCCTTGATGCCGAGCTGCTGTGCCTGCTGGACGACGTCGTCGTCGTACTGGTCGGCACCCTTGCTCGCGGTGGTGATGCCCGAGCCGACCTGCACGCAGATCTTCTCGAGGTTCGGGCCCTTGATCGGGGACAGGAACTCGAGCGCGGGGCTGGCCTTGCCGTCGTCCAGGTACTGCTGCAGGTCGTCGATCATCGGGGGCACGTCGTCCGGCAGCGAGCAGGTCGAGATGACGTAGGGGCCGGCGGGGGTGCCGGTGTCGTTCTGCACCTGGCAGCCCTCGGTGGAGTTCGCGAAGGCCACGAACTTCTTCGCCGCGGCCAGCTTGTCGCCCGTGGTCGTCTTCGGGATGTACAGGCCGTTCGGCTCCCAGATCGTCAGGTTCGTGTCCGCGGCGTCCTCGGCCGGCAGGGCGAACGCGCCGATGTCGTCGACGGCGTCGGGGGAGTCCTGCTGGATCGCCGAGATCGCGTTCGTGAGCATCGGGTACTGCGCGCCCGTGCCGTCGGCCAGCATCTTCAGGCCGTTCGCCTGCGTGGCCGAGGCGTAGTCCTCGTTGTAGAGGTCCTTGTCCTTGCCCTCGGCGAGGTGCTCGAACCCGGCGAGAGCGGGTTCGTCGGCGTAGGACTCCTTGTTGGCGGTGTAGTCGTCCGCCCACTTGTCGTCCTGCGCGGTGATGTTCGCGAAGTCGCCGAGGACGAACAGCTGGCTGGTCCAGGTGTCGCCGTAGGTCTGGATGATCGGGGCGACGTCGCCGGCGTCCTTGATCTTCTCGCTGTTGCTGATGAACTCGTCCCACGTGGTCGGGACCTTGAGGCCGAGGTCGTCGTAGACCTTCGTGTTGTAGAGCACCGCGCCGCCGAAGCTCGTGCCGAACGGGGCGCCGTACATGCCCTTGTCGGTGCTGACGACCTTGGTGAACTGCGGGTCGACGTCGCTCGCCCACTTCTCGTCGGACAGGTCCACCAGGGTGTTGTCCGGGTTGAGGGCCTGCATGAGCGAGCCGGAGTTGTAGTTGAAGACGTCGGCGGCCTCGCCGGTCGACAGCCGGGTCTTGATCAGGTTGTCGCCGTCGGTGCCCTGGGGGCGGGTGTCGAACTTGACGGTGATGTCGGGGTTGGCCTTCTCGAAGGCCTCGATGAGCGGCTTCGCGGTGGCCGCGGTGGCCGGGGCGTTGTCGGCCTGGTAGGTGATCTCGACCTTGCCGCCGCCTTCGTCGGCGGAGCCGCCGGACGAGCACGCTGCGAGCCCGCCGATCAGGACCGTTGCGCCGCCGATGGCGATCGCGCGCTTGGTCACGGAACGAACTGACATTCCTTACCTCCTCGTAAGGCCCGGGGCTGGGGTACCCCGGGTGAAACGGACCCGGATCCCGCGCCGTCGCGGGGTCCGGTTACTGCGTTTTAGAACGTTTCAATCAGGATGGAACCACGAGGATTGAAGCGTGTCAATCGCTGTGCCGATTTCGTTACGCGCAGCTCGTTCGCTCGCTCGTCCATTCGTCTGGTGCGAGGTTCCACGCTCGGTGACGGGCGCGCGGGCTCGCACGGAGTGCGCAACCTCGCACCGAGCCGACGCGCGGTGCTGCACCGTGCGGTGGTCGCGCCGCCCGCCGGCCAGGAGGCCCGTGCCGGCCCCGCCCCGCGCCTCCCGTCCGGCGCGCGGTCGCGTCACCGGCCCGCGTCGCCTCGTGCGCGCCGGCCCGGCCCGGCAGCCCGCTGCCTGCTGCCCGCTGCCCGCGGCCCACTGTCCGCGAAAGCGACAGTGTGCCGCTGAACGTTCGCGCCGATCTGTCGCTCTGGCGGACCGGACGCAGCGACGACCCGCAGAAGTGTCGCTTTCCCGGGTCGGTCCGCCGCCGGTCAGGCCTCGGTACGCCTCGGGTCGCTCGGCGTCGTGCCCGCGACGGCTGCGGCGGCGGCTGCTGCGGCCGCGCCCTCCCGACCGAGCGTGCTCTCGCGGGGTACCAGCTCGCTGCCGAGCACGACGGTCCGGTGCACGTGCATCGGGTCGGTGAGCTCCTCGAGCAGCAGTTCCACCGCCGCCGCACCCATCTCCGAGCCGTGCATCGTCACCGAGGTGAGCGGCACCGCACCACCCCACGCCACGGAGTTGTGGTCGCAGCCCGACACGGGGATGTCCTCGGGGACGCGGATCCCGGCGGCTCGGAGCTCGGAGACGACCGCCATCGCGAGCAGGTCGGTCACACCCAGCACCCCGTCGGGGCGTTCGTCCTCGGGCATCCGGGCGATGCGGAGCCCGGCGTCGGTGCCTCCGGGAGGGTCGATGTCCCCGGCGTCGACGTCGACGAGCTCGACCCCCGGGTGCGCCGCGACGGCCCGCAGTACCCCCGCCCGTCGGCGGTCGACGGGCTGCAGGTCCGGACGGGCGCTCACGAACCCGATGCGTCGGCAGCCGCGGTCGATCAGGTGCTCGGTCGCCAGGAACCCGGCCTGCTCGTTGTCCACGACCACCGCACACGCGTCGAGCTCGGTCGGTTCGTAGTTGACGTACACGACGGGTCGGCCGTGACGCCGCGCGACCTCGGCCTGGTCACGCGACTCCGTCATCGAGGCGAGCAGGATCCCCGACACCCGGGCGCTCTCGAGGTAGGCGAGGTGTTCGCCCTGCGCCTGCAGGTCGTCCTCGCTGCTGGCGATCAGCAGGGTGAAGCCGCGTTCCCGCGCGGCCAGCTGCGCGCCGTTGACCATGTCGCTGAACAGGGAGTTCCGCAGCGACATCACGACCAGACCGATCGCGCGTGTGCTGCCGGACACCAGCGCCCGGGCGTTCCGGTTCGGCGTGTACCCGAGCGCGTCGATCGCGTCCCGCACGCGTGCGGCGGTAGCGTCGGCGACCCGCTCGGGGTGGTTCAGGACGTTCGAGACCGTGGCGAGCGAGACCCCGGCCCGGGCTGCGACGTGGTGCACGCTCGGCGGACCGTCGCGCCGGGGGACATGCACCATGCTCCGATCGTAGGCGGCGGGGGAGCCGTGTCCGGACCGGGCCCTAGGCGTCGGCGACGGAAGACTGCCGCACCACGAGCTCCGGTGTGAACTCCACGTGCTCGAGGTCGATGTCCTGCCCCTGCTCGACCTGCTTCGTCAGGAGTTCGATCGCACGACGACCGAGGTCCTGCGCCGGCTGCCGCACCGACGTCAGCGGGACCACCGCGGACTCGGCGAACGCGATGTCGTCGTAGCCGACGATGGCGATCTGCTCGGGCACCGCGATGGTGCCGCGCATGATGAAGGCCTGTTCGAGCCCGACGGCGAGCAGGTCGTTGGCGGCGAAGACGGCGTCCGGGCGTTCGGCGGCCGGGCGGGCCTGGATCGCTTCGCCGATGCGGCGCCCTTCGAGCACGGACAGCGAGGTGGTCGGCAGGGCTTCGAGCCGGATGCCCGCGGCCTGGGCGGCGGCGAGTGCCCCGGCGTGCCGGTCGGCGACCTGGCGGATGCCGAACGGCCCGCCGACGAAGGCGATGTGGGTGCGGCCGATCGCCGCGAGGTGCTCGACCGCGATGCGGCCACCCGCGACGTCGTCGACGGAGACCGAGGCGAAGTGCTCGTCGTCGGCGCGACGGTCCACCAGCACCACGGCGGTGCCCTGGTCGCGCAGCCGCGCGAGCCGGGACAGGTCGTCGCCGGCGGGGGAGATCAGGAGTCCGGCGACCCGGCGTTCCTCGAACAGGTCGACGTAGGTGCGTTCGCGGTCGGTCGACTCGTCGGAGTTGCCGATCAGCACCGCGAGGCCGTTGTCCATCGCGGCGTCCTCGGCGCCCCGGGCGACGTCGGTGAAGAACGGGTTGCCGCCGTCGAGCACGATGAGCCCGACGGTGGAGCTGCGTCCGGCCCGGAGCTGCCGTGCGGAGTCGTTGCGGACGAACCCGAGCGTCGCGATCGCCGACTGCACGCGTTCCACCGTGCCGGGAGCGACCTTGTCGGGGCGGTTCAGCACGTTCGACACCGTGCCGAGGGACACGCCCGCGAGCGCTGCCACCTCTCGCACACTGACCGCCATGTGGCCATCCTGGCATCGGTGCGGTCCGCGCGGTCGGCCCGCGCCGTGATCTGTGGAAAACGCGGACGGGAGGCGTGGGGCGGGCCGGTACCGGGCCTCCCGTCCGTGGGGTGGTCGCGTCGACTTCCCGCGCACGGTGCGAGGCGCGCGGCCGGTGCGAGGTTCTGCACTCGGTGCGGGGTGGAAAGGCTCGCACCGAGTGCGCAACCTCGCACGGAGCGAGCGCCCGCGCACGGTGCGAGGCGCAGCCAGACGAACCCGCTCTTGCCAGCGCGCACACCGGAGCGCTATTGTCCTCGTCGTCCCGTTGAAACGATTCACTGACGAACACGCGAACGGAGGACCAATGGCGGTCCGCATCGGAGCCCGGAACACCACGGGCTGGAAGGCCACCGTCTCGGTGGCCATGTCGAACTACATCGAGTCGGGGTCGATCATCGCGATCGCCACGAGCCTGAGCCTGTGGCAGGCCGAGTTCCGGATCGGCGACCTCGAGGTCGGCCTGCTCGCGAGCCTGTCCGCGAACGCCTTCGGTGCCGCCCTCGGCGCGATCGTCGGCGGACCGCTGTGCGATCGGTACGGCCGGAAGTTCATCTACACGTACGACCTGCTCCTCTACATGCTCGGCATCCTGCTCGCGGTGTTCGCCGGCAGCTACGGCATGCTCCTGGTCGGCTTCATCCTGACCGGCATCGCCGTCGGTGCGGGTGTGCCGGCGAGCTGGACCTACATCGCCGAGCAGGCCCCTGCGGACAAGCGCGCGGCCCACGTCGGCACGGCACAGCTCGCGTGGTCGATCGGGCCGATGGTCGGGTTCGCCCTGGCGATCGCCGCGGCCCCGCTCGGCCTGCTCGGCAGCCGCCTCATCTTCGCCCACCTGTTCGTCGTCGCCGCCATCGTGTGGTGGCTCCGCCGCGGGCTGCCCGAGTCGGCGATCTGGAAGGACGAGCGCGCGGCCACCGGCACGGCGAACTTCTTCCACGGGATCACCCAGCTGTTCAGCCGCCGGAAGAACCTGACCGCGATGCTGTTCCTGTTCGGCGTCTACGCGCTCTGGAACACCGTCGCCGGGCAGGCCGGCATCTTCCAGCCACGGGTGTACGCGGCGACCGGGGTCACGAGCGTCACCGAGCAGTACGGACTGCAGATCCTGGTCTGGGGCTGCACCGTGGCCGCGACGTACTTCGGCTTCATGCGGTACGCCGACCGGGTCAGCCGCCGAGCGCTCTACGCCGCCGGGGCCGTGCTGGCGATCATCGCGTGGGCCGTCCTCATCTACGCGCCCGCCAACCTCGGCACCCTGCTGTTCTTCGCCGTGGCGTGGGGCATCTCGTCGGGCATCGGCGCGCAGGCGTTCTACGGCCTCTGGACGAGCGAGCTCTTCGCCACCCGGTACCGCGCCAGCGCCCAGGGCGTGCTGTTCCTGGCCGCCCGCGTCATGGTCGGCCTGTTGAGCATCTGGTTCCCGCTGCTGCTGTCGGACATCGGGCTGCGGGCCCTCGGCGGCCTGATCCTGGGCCTCCTCGCGCTGTCGTTCCTGGTCGGCACGATCTGGGCACCGCGGACGCAGGGCAAGACCCTCGAGGCGATCGAGGCCGAGCGCTACGGCACCGTCACCACGGTCACCGGGACGGTCCGCACCGCCGACGAGCGCACCGTCCACGACGCCGAGCAGCGTCGCCGCGAACAGGCCGGCCGGTGACCCGCGTCTGCTTCCGGCTGCAGGTGCAGGTCGAGCTGCTCGACGCCTACCGCGAGCGGCACGCCGCCGTGTGGCCGGCGATGCTCCGGGCGATCGCGGCGGCGGGGCGGCGGAACTACTCGCTGTTCCTCGACGACGACGGACTGCTCATCGGGTACTACGAGACGGACTCGGTGGCCGATGCGGACGCCGCGCTCGCCGCGTCCGAGGTGGCCACGGCGTGGGAGGCGCACATGCAGGACCTCTTCGCCGGGGCCACCGGGCGCGCCGACCAGACGGCGCGGGTGCTGCCCGAGGTGTTCAACCTCGAGGACCAGCTCGCGGCCGCGCCGGACTGACGGGGGCCGTGGCTACCGTGGACGCATGCAGCCGCCAGCAGCCGGGACCCTCCGCATCCTCCACCTCTCCGACACCCACCTGACCGGCGACGGAGCCCTGCACCAGGGCGTGGTCGACACCACGGCCGCGCTCGAACGGCTGCTCGCCCACGTCGACGAGGTGCCCGGCATCGGGCTGGTGGTGGTCTCGGGCGACGTCTCCGAGGACGGCAGCCCGGAGTCCTACGCGACCGTGCGGGACCGCGTCGGCGGCTGGGCGGAGCGGCACGGTGCGGCCGTCGTCGTGGTCCCCGGCAACCACGACCTGCGCGAGGGCTTCCGGCAGGTCCTGGCGAACGGGCACGTCCTGGGCCAGGGCGGCACGGCGCTGATGCACACGCTGGAGTACCTGCCGCCGACGGTGCCCGTCTCTGGGCAGTCGGTCGTCGCCGGGCGCCGGATCGTGACCGTCGACACGAGCGTCCCGGGTGCCGGGTACGGCGAGCTCAGCGACACGGCGCTCGAGCACCTGCGCACGGCCCTCGCCGAAGACGCCCACAGCGGCCCGGACGACGCCCCGCACGGCACCGTCGTCGTCCTGCACCACCCACCGCTGCCCGCCCCGACCGAGCTGCACGAGGCCCTCCGCCTGCAGAACCCCGAGGCGCTCGCCGACGTCATCCGTGGTTCCGACGTGCGGGTCGTCCTCGCCGGTCACTACCACCACCACTTCGCCGGGTCGCTCGCCGGCGTCCCGGTCCTCGTCGCCCCCGGTGTCGCGAACGACACCGACGTGGTCGGCCCGTACGACGAGGAATCCGCCGTCGTCGACAGCGGCGCACTCGTCGTCGACGTCGCCGCGGACGGCTCGGTCTGGTCGACACCGGTCCGCGTGCCACGGGGCGACGCCGACCCGCGGGCGTTCCGCCTCGACCCCGAGACGGTCCGCGCCGTCATCGTGGCCGCCGGCAAGCACTGAGCCCGGTCCCCACGCGCGGTGGACGCGCGTGACGACGGACGGGAGGCCCGTGGCGGCGCCGCCACGGGCCTCCAGTCCGTCGTCTGGTCACGTCCACAGCCGCGGTACCCCACGTCTTCGGGTTGCGTGCGGGAACACCGAGTAGCACGGACGCACACCTGGAGCGAAGGAGCACCCATGCGAGTCGGCAGTGCAGTGCAGTACGACCGGTACGGCGACTTCGACGTCGTCGAGCTCGTCCCCCAGCAGAAGCCCGAGGCCGGACCGGGCGAGATCGTCGTCGAGATCGTGGCCGCGGGCCTGAACCACATCGAGCGGTTCCTGCGTGAGGGGAAGCTCCGCGACCACGTCGACCTCGAGTTCCCCGCCCACCAGGGCGTCGACTTCGCCGGCATCGTGCGCGCGCGGGGCGACGGCGTGAAGGACCTCCGCATCGGCGACGAGGTGATGGGGCACGCGCCGACCGGCGGCGCCCACGCCACGTGGATCGCGGTGCCGCGCGGCGCCGTCATCAAGAAGCCGGAGCACGTCGGGTGGGAGGTCGCCGGCGGCCTGTACCTGGCGGGCTGCACCGCGGTGTCGGTCGTCCGGTCGCTCCGGCTCGGACCGCAGGACACCGTCGTGATCTCGGCCGCAGCCGGTGGCGTCGGACACATCGAGTGCCAGCTGGCGCACGACGCCGGCGCGACCGTGATCGCCCTCGGCAGCCCTCGCAACCACGACTACCTGCGGCAGATCGGCACGCTGCCCGTCGCCTACGGTGAGGGTGAGGAAGACCGCATCCGCGACATCGCCGACGGTCGGCCGATCACCGCGTTCATCGACAACCACGGCGAGAGCAACGCCGAGCTGCTGGCCGAACGGCTCGGCGTCGGCCAGGAGCGGTTCGTGTCGTCCGAGGAGCGCCGGGACATCGAGGTCCGGTTCCTCCGCGCACCCGCCGAGGACGAGGAGACCCGCGAGCTGCTCACCCTGCTGGCGAAGGCCGTGCAGGACCGTCGCGTGCAGGTGCTGATCTCGGGCTTCTACCCGTTCGAGTACATCGTCGAGGCGTACGAGGACCTGGCCGAGATGAAGTCCCGCGGCAAGGTCGTGATCGGGATGCAGACGGTGGAGACCGGGGCGCGGCTCGACTGGTACCGCTCCGAGAAGGCCCGTGACCTGCGCGACCGGTACGCGGATGCGCGGGGGACCGACACGGAGACGATGGCCGGCGGATCGGCGTCGCCCGCGAGCTGAGCGAGCGGAGCGAGCTGCCCGTCGCAGGGGCCCGACACCTTCGTGTCGGGCCCCTGCCGCGTCAGCTCAGGATGTCCTTCGAGGCGAACCGGCTGTACGCCAGCGCCCCGAACACCACGACGTACCCGAGCTGCAGCACCGCGTTCGACCCGAACGAGTCGAACGAGATCGGGTCGCGCAGCAGGTCGCCGAACCCGAGCCACTGGTGCGAGAACAGGAACGGGTGCAGCCAGTCGAGCTGGGGGAGCTGGTCGAGCACCTGCGACGCCCCGGCGAGCACGACCGTCGCGGCCATCGCGCCGACCGGCACGTTCGTCAGCGTCGACGTGAACATGCCGATCGCCACGAGCCCGAGCATCGACATCGCGACGTACAGCGCGAGCAGCAGGGCGCGGCCGGCGTACGACCAGCCGCCGACCTGGGTGCCGGACAGCAGTGTGACGGGGCCGATCGGGAACAGCACGGCGCCGATCGCCGCGCCGACCAGCACCACCAGCAGCGTGGCGGCCAGGCAGAACGCGACGGCACCGGCGAACTTCACCAGGATGAACCGCACGCGGCCCGTCGGCGCGACGAGCAGGTAGCGGATCGTGCCGTGGCTGGCCTCGCCCGCGACGGTGTCCCCGGCGACCACGCCGACGGTCAGCGGCAGGAACAGCGGGATCGACACGGTCAGTGCGGTGAACGCGACGAACAGGCCGTTGTTGGTGATGTCGCCGAGGAACGCCGGCCCGCCGTCGTCGCCGTCGGTGGTGAGCTTCACGGCGACCGCGATCAGGATCGGCACGAGCGCGAGTGCCCCGAGCATCGCCCAGGTGCGGCGACGCCGGAACACCAGCGCGAGTTCGGAACCGAGCAGTGCGAACGGGCGCTGCCGGCGGCGGACGGGCAGGTCGCGCACGGCCGCGTCAGGCTGCGACATCGAACCCCTCTCCGGTGAGTGCGACGAACAGGTCCTCGAGGGTGCCGCCGCCCACCGTCAGGCCGCGCACCCGGACGTCGGCGCGCACGAGCTCCGCGGTGATCGTCTCGGGCAGCAGCGCGTTCGGCAGGTCGGCCACCAGCACGTCGGCCCCGCCGTCGTGCCGCGGGGTGAGCCCGAGCCGGGTGAGGACGGTACCGGCCTGCCCGACGTCGGGCGTCCGCACGGTCACGGTCCGGGCCCCTGCTGCGCGCAGCTCGTCGAGGGGGCCCTGCGCGACGATCTTGCCCGTCCGCATGACGGCTGCGTGCGTGCAGACCTGCTCGATCTCGGCCAGCAGGTGGCTGGACACGAACACCGTGGTGCCGTCGTCGGCCAGGGAGCGGATGAGGTTGCGGACCTCGCGGGTGCCCTGCGGGTCGAGGCCGTTCGTCGGCTCGTCGAGCACCAGCAGGTCGCGCGGGGACAGCAGGGCGTTCGCGAGACCGAGTCGCTGCTTCATGCCGAGGGAGTACGCGTGCGCCTTCTTGTCGGCCGCGTGGGTCAGCCCGACGCGGTCGAGGGCACCGGCCACGCGGGCCTTGCGGGTGCGCGGGTCCGACGTGGGGTCGGCGGCGTCGAAGCGCTGCAGGTTCGCCCGGCCGGACAGGTACGGATAGAAGGCCGGCCCCTCGACGAGTGCACCGACGCGGGGCAGGACGTCGTGCAGCGCCTTCGGCATCGGTTCGCCGAGCAGCTCGATGGTGCCGCCGCTCGCGCTCGAGAGCCCGAGCAGCATCCGGATCGTGGTGGTCTTGCCGGAACCGTTCGGCCCGAGGAACCCGAACACCGCGCCGCGCGGCACCGCCAGGTCGATCCCGTCGACCGCACGCTGCTTGCGGAACACCTTCTGGAGGCCCGTGGTGCGGATCGCCAGGTCGGGTGCCGGCCCGGCCGTGCTCACCTGGTGGTCGTCCGCGCTCACTTCGCGGCGTCGACCAGGGAGGCGACCGGCACGGCACCCGCGAGCACGCGGCCGTCGTCGGTCAGGTAGACCGAGACGAGCGACGTCTGCACGGCACGGCCGCCGTCGACGGGCTTCGTCAGCTGGTCGAGCAGGCCGGAGGCCTCGCCCTCGAGCCCGGACCGGTCGACCGTGCCGGCGGGGAGCTCGGCGATGGTGCTCCAGCCCGTGCCCGTGAAGGTCGGCTCGTCACCGCTCGGGGTGCCACGGTGGTCGCCGTGCTCGCCCTTCGCGTGGGATCCGGCGTCGGACAGGTCCTTCTCGGTGACCTTGGCGTTCGACGGCGGGGTGAAGTCGAAGAGCCGGGCCGCCGGGGCGCCGTAGTCGAGGCTCGTGAACCCGACCTGCACCGCGGGGTCGTCCGCGCCGGCGGCCTGGACGCTCGCGCGGAGCGGGAGTCCGGTCTGCTGGTCGACGGCCAGCCGGACGGCTCCGACGAGGGTGTCGGACGACTTCGGCGTCAGGGTGATCTGCCAGGCGTCGTGTCCGGCGACGCTGACCTCGGTCGGCTTCGACACGGTGGTGGTCGGGGTGATCGCGTCGATGGCCTGCTTCGCGATGTCCGCCGGGGTGGTCGTGCCGCCCCGCGGGTCCTCCGCGGTGTCGCTCGGCAGCGTCACGTGCGTGGCCGTGCGCTCCTTCGAGTCCCAGGTCCAGACGTCCGAGCCGTTGCGGACGACGTCCTGCTCGGCGAGCTGCTGCGTCAGCTGGACGCGCTGCTTGTCGGGGCCGTCGACGTAGACACGGGCGGTGTGCGACGCGGTGAGCAGCCCGAGCACGTCGGAGGCGTCGCCCTCGAGCGAGGAGCCGCCGGACCCGGTGGGCAGTTCGGGGAGCCCGAGTGCGCTCGTCTGCGAGAGCTTGCCCGAGTACTGGGCGTCCGACGACTTCGCGATGCTGGCGATGACGTCCGACGCGCTGGGGTTCGTCCCCGCGATCGGGTCGTTCGCGGCGTTCGCGATCATCGGGGCGGCAACGGCGCCGGCGACGACGACCGGTGCGATGACGGCTGGCAGCCAGGCTGACTTCTTCATCGGGTTCCCCTCGTGGAGCATTGGAGTCGTCGGTACCGTACGTCCGGCCCCCGACAGGCAGCTGGGCGTCGCTCGTAGACTCGTGGCGCGACCGGCGGCGGTCGTGTGGCGGCGAAGGAGGCGGCATGCGAGCGGTGCTCGGTCTGGACATCGGGACGTCGAGCACGAAGGCGTTGCTGGCCCGGTTCGACGGCACCGTGCTCGCCGAGGTGAGCCGTCGCCACGAGGTCGACCGCCCCGAGCAGGGCCTGGTCGAGATGGACTCCGACGTCTGGTGGGAGGAGTTCACCACCCTCACCCGCTCCCTGCTCGACCGCGTGCCCGACGTCGAGGTGCAGGCGGTCGGCGTGAGCGGCATCGGACCGTGCGCGCTGCTGACCGACGTCGACGGTGCGCCGCTCGGTCCGGCGATCCTGTACGGCATCGACACCCGCACGGCGGAGATGCTCGACGACGTCACGGCCGAGCTCGGCGGCGAGGGCGCGATCCGGGCCCGCTGCGGGTCCGCCCTGAGCACCCAGGCCGCCGGCGTGAAGCTCGCCTGGCTCGCCCGGCACGAACCCGACGTCTGGGCGCGGGCCGCCCGGTTCACGATGCCGTCGTCCCGCGTGGTCGAGCGGCTGACGGGCGAGTACGTCCTCGACCACCACTCGGCCAGTCAGACGACACCCCTCTACGACGTGCACGCGAACCGGTGGATCCCGGAGTGGTGCGACCGGCTGGCACCCGGTCTCGAGATGCCGCGCCTGCTGTGGTCGGGCGACCAGGCGGGCGTCGTGACGCCCGAGGCGGCCGCTGCCACGGGCCTCCCGGCCGGCATCCCCGTGACGGCCGGGACCATCGACGCCTGGGCGGAGGGCGTGAGCGTCGGTGAGTCCGTGCCGGGCCGGATGTTCCTGCAGTACGGCACCACGATGTTCATGATCGTGCCGACGGCCGAACCCACGGCGGTGCCGGGGATGTGGACGACCGTCGGCACGCACCCGGGCCAGCCGAGCGTGTCCGGGGGGATGGCGACCTCCGGGGCGATCACGGACTGGCTGCGACGGCTGGTCGACGGCGAGTGGTCGACCATGCTCGAGGAAGCGCGGTGCTCCGGCATCGGGGCGAACGGGCTGCTGATGCTGCCGTACTTCGCGGGGGAGCGGACGCCGATCGCCGACCCCGACGCCCGCGGAGTGCTCGCGGGACTGACGGTCCGGCACACGCGCGGGGACATCTACCGGGCGACGCTCGAGGCGACGGCGTACGCGGTGCGGCACCACCTCGAGGCCCTGCGCGACGCCGGGGTCGAGGTCCGCGAACTCGTCGGGGCCGGCGGCGGGCTGCTCGGACGGCTGTGGCCCACGATCGTGTCGGACGTCACCGGGCTGCGGCAGACGGTGCCGAGCGTGACGATCGGTGCGTGCTTCGGCTCGGCGTACCTGGCTGCCGAGCTCGTCGCGGGGCCGGGCGACACCGTGGACATCGGTGCGTGGAACCCGCCGGCGACGGTGATCGAACCGGACCCTGCAGCGACCGCGGCGTACGAGGCCGGCTACCGGGACTACCGCGAGCTGTACGAGGCGACGAAGGCCGTCGTGCACCGCTTGGCCGCGCGCGGCTGATCGGCGGCGCTCGGCGGAACACCGGTGTTCGCGTGCCGAACACCCGAACGGGCGTGTTCAGCGTGCGAACACCGGTGTCGTGCGGGACCCTGCCTACGCCTGCGCGTCGACGCCGGCGGGCGCGCTGCCGTCGTACTCGCAGATGGCGTTGACCTTCTCGGCGCTGGCACTGGAACGGTCGAACTCGTAGCCGAGCCACTCCTTCGCCAGACGGCGGGCGAGCTCGACGCCGACGACGCGCTGCCCCATGCAGAGCACCTGGGCGTCGTTCGACAGGATCGACCGTTCCACGCTGTACGAGTCGTGCGCGGTGACGGCACGGATGCCCGGCACCTTGTTGGCGCTGATCGCCACACCGAGGCCGGTGCCGCAGATCAGGATCGCCCGGTCGGCTTCGCCGTTCGCCACCAGGCGCGCGGCGTCCACGGCGACGTGCGGGTAGGCGGTGTGGCCGTCCGCGTCGACGCCGACGTCGGTGACGTCCGACACCCGGTCGTCGGCGAGCAGGTCGGCCTTGATGATCTCCTTGTAGTCGAACCCGGCGTCGTCGGACCCGATCACGAGACGGTACGTCATGCGTGTGTTCCTTCCTTGTCAGCACGGGCGGCGAGGACCTCGCCGATCCGCGTGAGGATCATCCCCATCGAGGTGGCACCCGCGTCGGGTGTCCCCAGGCTCTTCTCGGCCAGCGGCCTGGCCCGTCCGACCCTCGGCGTGAGGTCGGCGGTGGCCTCGGCCTGCTCGACCGCGACCCGCGCCGCGGTCTCCCACGCTGCCACGAGCGGTGCGCCGGTGTCGACGGCCCGGCGCAGTTCGTCCACGAACGGCAGCAGCGCGTCGAGCAGCGTCTTGTCCCCGCGGGACGCCCCGCCCAGGTGGACGATCGAGTCGGCGAAGGCCTGCGCCGCGTCGACGACGTCGGACGCCTGGTACGACTCGCGGTCGTCGCCGAGGGAGCGGCCGAACGCCTCGAGTGCGGCGCCCCACAGGACACCGGAGGTGCCGCCCGCGAACGCGGCCCACGCGTCACCGGCGCGTCCGAGGACGAAGGCGACCCCCGCCTCCGGGCCGAGCCCGTCGACCGCCTTGCGCGCCGCACCGATCCCCTTGACCATTCCGCGGCCGTGGTCGCCGTCCCCGGCGACCGCGTCGATGCGGCCGAGCGTCTCCTCGTGCTCGCGCAGGAGCGCGTCCATCGCCTCGACGGCGGCTCGCACCGTCTGCGCGGCATGCCGGGAGGCATCGGTCGCCTCCGGCACGACCGTCGCCTCGTCCTCGGCGGCGTCCACCGCGTCGGCCGGCACGAGCGCCGCGACCGGCGCCGCCACCTTGCGGTACGCGGGCGTGTAGGCGTCGGCGCGCCAGAGCCGTTCGAGTTCGTCGTCGAGCCACTGCAGCGTCAGCGAGCAGCCGCCCATGTCGAGGCTCGTGACGAGTTCGCCGACCTCGGGTTCGACGACCTGGAGCCCGGCTTCCTGCAGCAGCGGCAGCACCCGGCCCCAGAGCAGGAAGAGCTCCTCGTACTTGGTGTCACCGAGCCCGTTGAGGATCGGGGCGACCCGGGAGCCGGCGGCTGCGGGGCGGTCGGTGAGCAGCCGTTCGGCGAGCAGGGACGCCAGGTCCGTCGCCCGGAGCAGCGGGACGTCCTGGATGCCCGGCTCGCCGTGGATGCCGAGCCCCAGGCCGAGGTGGCCGTCGGGGACGGTGAACAGCGGTTCGGTCGCACCGGGCATGGTGCAGCCGGAGAACGCGACGCCGATGGTGCGGGTCGCGGCGTTCGACGCCCGGCCGATCCGTTCGACCTCGTCGAGGTCGGCTCCCTCGGCAGCGGCGGCGCCCATCGCCTTGAAGACGGAGAAGTCACCGGCGATGCCGCGGCGCTTCGTCTCGTCGTCGGCACTGGCGACGTCGTCGGTGACCACGACGATGCGGGTGTCGATGCCCTCGGCACGCAGCCGCTCGGCCGCGAGCCCGAAGTTCATGGTGTCACCGGCGTAGTTGCCGAACGACAGCACGACACCGCGGCCCTGGTCGGCGGCCTTGGCGACCGAGTAGACCTGCGCGGTCGACGGCGAGGTGAAGACGTTGCCGACGACGGCGCCGGTGGCGAAGCCCGGGCCGACGACGCCGCAGAACGCGGGGTAGTGGCCGGAGCCGCCCCCGACGACGACGGCGACCTGCGGTGCGGCCCCCTCGGTGGGCAGGGTGACGACGCCGCCGTGGACGCCGCGGACCCGGTCGGCGTAGAGCGCGAGCCAGCCGCTCAGCTGGTCTTCGGCGAACTCGTCCGGGTCGTCGTGGATCGTGGTCATGGTGCGGGTCCTCCGGGGATGGTGGTGGGTGGTGCACCGGGCGACGACGGGACGGCCGTCGTCGCCCGGAACTCAGTGTCCTCGGTCGCCCTGCGGGACCTTGAGGAAGTGGATCATCACGAAGGCGCAGGCGTACAGGCCGACGAACGTCCACGTGGCGGCCTGGCCGCCGCCGCCCAGGGCGAAGACCGCGGCGACGACGCCGGTGCCGAGGAACGCGGCACCGCCGGCGGCCGTGGTGTACATCGCCATCGCGGCGCCCTTGTGCTCGGGGGCGAGCGCCGGCATGATCGCGCCCATCGGCACGAACCCGGCGAGCAGACAGCCGAACACGCACCCGGCGACGACGGAGAGCACGTAGCCCCAGTCCGAACCGGCGGGGACGAGCTGCGGCACGTACCACCAGGCGATGAGCCCGAGGGCGGAGCCGACGATGCCGAACCACTTGACGGTGCGCTGCCAGCCGATCTTGTCGCCGACCCAGCCGAACAGGGCGTTGACCAGGATGTTCGTCGCGTAGACGCAGACGGTCATGAGCAGCCAGCGGCTCTGGCCCCAGCCGCGCTCGTTCGCGATGACCGCGGGAAGCACGACGAACATGCCGAACTCCGGCGCGGTGTTGATCAGGCGGACGAGGAAGCCCATCAGGATCTTCGGTCGCGTGACCGTCAGGCGGATGCCGCTCGTCAGCACCTGCCAGGCGCTCTCGCCGGCGGGGGCGATGCGCGTGAACCCGTTCGGCAGCCGGACGCCGAACAGCATGATGAGGAACCCGATCACGACGAGACCGATCGAGGCGACCATCGCGCCGGTCTCACCGACCGTTCCGCCGCCGAACACCGGGATGGCACCGATCGCGAACAGCGAGCCGAGGGTCGGCAGGCCACCCGTGAAGGCGACGTAGAACCAGCCGACCGCCGAGCCGTTCCGTTCGACCGGGGTGGTGATGTTCACCCAGACCAGGAACGCGAAGGCGAACAGCGGGTAGCCGAACCCGCGCAACGCGTAGGTGACGGCGGCGAACGGGACACTGCCGGCGCCGAGTGCCAGCAGGAACAGGACCTCGAACACGACCCAGACGGCGAAGCCGAGGATCATCACGCGGCGCGGGCCGACCAGGTCGGACAGAGCCCCCGAGATGTAGCTGCCGATCAGTGCGGCCAGGCTGTAGAACGTGACGATCGTCGCCACGGTGGCCTCGGGGCTGCCGAGGACCGCCACCATGTGCGGCGTGATGAAGTTCGACTCGACGCCGTTCCCGGTCATGAAGACCAGGACGGCGACGAACCCGAGGGCGAGCGGACGGGGGATGCCCATCCGGTCCAGGCGGCCCTCGGTGCGGGGCGCGGTCGTGCGGGCGCCGGTGGCGCGGGCTGTCGTCGCTGACATGCTCGTTCTCTCCCTGCTGGCGGAGTCGGTCAGGCCTGAGCGGCCTGTGCGGCCGTGGTGGGGGCGGTCAGGGACGGGATGATCGACACCTTGACGCTGGCACCGGCGGAGTCGCCGACCAGGTCGAGGGCCTCCTGGAACTGCTCGAGCGGGAACTGGTGCGTGCAGATCTCCGACATCGGCAGGGTCTCGGCCTCGAGCAGCTTGATCGCCGCCGGCCAGGTGTGCGGGCCGAGGTGGGCGCCGCGCACGTCGAGTTCCTTGTCGTCCGAGATGATCGACCAGTCCACGGACACGTCGTCCTTGAACACCGAGTACTCGACGAAGGTCCCGAGCTTGCGGAGCAGGTTCAGTCCCTGCGGCACCGCGGACGGGTGCCCGGTGGCCTCGATGTAGACGTCGGCGCCGTAGCCGTCGGTGAGCTCCTTGACCCGGGCGACCGCGTCCTCCTGGGCGATGTTGATCGTGAGGTCGGCGCCGACCTTGCGAGCCAGCTCGAGCTTCGCCTCGACCACGTCGAGCGCGATGATCCGGAGCGGGTTCTTCTGCCGCGCACCGGCGATGGCGGAGAGGCCGATCGGGCCGGCACCGGCGATCACCACGGTGTCGCCGAACTTGATGTCCCCGCGCTCGACTGCGTGGAAGGCGCAGGACAACGGCTCGGAGAACGCGGCGACCTGGCCGGGCAGCGCCTTCGACACCGGGTGGGTCAGCGCCTTCGCCGGCACGAGCACGTACTCGGCCATCGCGCCGTCGTAGCCCTTGAAGCCGAACATGTCGTGCACGTTGCACATCCAGTACGCGCCCTCGAGGCAGTAGCGGCACTCCCAGCACGGCACGATCTGCTCGCAGGCGATCCGGTCGCCCACGTCGACGCCGCGCTTGGCCAGGGCGGCGTCGTCACCGGCGACGATCGTGCCGACGAACTCGTGTCCGGGGATGCGGTCCCGCTCTGCCCAGGCCGCACGGTTCTCGTCGCCCCAGAACTTCGCGGCGCCGTGGTAGCACTTCAGGTCGCTCGCGCAGATGCCGACGGCGTCGGTGCGGAGCAGGAGTTCCCCGGGGCCGGGCGTCGGGACGGGACGCTCCTCGAGCCGGTAGTCACCGGGGCCGTGAACGACGACGGCGCGCATCGTCGTGGGGATCGTGGTGGGGGCGGTCGTGGCCGCGTTCTCGGTCGTCGTCGACATGAGCTGTTCCTCCGTTGGGTGGCTTCGGCGATGACTGTACACCTTCCAGAACGTTTGTCCAGAACACAATTTCTGGTAGGTTCGGCACCGAACGCAAGGGAGCGAACATGACGACGGACTTCGCCGCGGCCCTCCGACCGGGCCCCGACACGATCGACCTGACCAACGACTTCAGCGGCCGTACGGCGGTGGTGACCGGCGGGGCGTCGGGCATCGGCAACGCCATTGCCCGGGCCCTGGCTGCACGGGGTGCCCGTGTCGCCGTCGTCGACGTCCGTGCGGACGGCGCCACGTCGGCCGCGGCCGACCTGCCCACGTCCGCCGCGCCCGTGACGGCCGGGCCGGACGCCGCCGCCGACGGGGCGGGCACGGCCACGGGCCTCCACGCCGGGTTCGCCTGTGACGTGACCGATGCCGACTCCGTGACCCGCACCGTGGCGGACGTCGTCCGGCCCTTCGGTGGCGTCGACGTGCTGGTGAACTGCGCCGGCATCGCCGCGCTCGCCCCGGCGGAAGACCTGGCAGCCGACACCTGGGCGGCGACCATCGACGTCAACCTGACCGGCACGTTCCGTGTGGCGCAGGCCGTCGGCCGGCACATGCTCGACGCCGGGTACGGGCGGATCGTGAACATCGCGTCGCAGGCGGCCCACGTCGGCATCGACGGGCACGCCGCCTACTGCGCCTCGAAGGCCGGCGTCATCGGTCTGACGAACGTGCTCGCACTCGAGTGGGGCGGACGCGGCGTCACCGTGAACACCGTGTCGCCGACCGTCGTCCTCACCGACCTCGGCCGTGCGGCCTGGGCGAACGAGAACGGCATCCGGCACCAGGACGAGATCCCCACCGGCCGCTTCGCGACCCCCGACGAGATCGCCGCGGCCGTGCTCTTCCTGGCAGGGGAGTCGAGCGCCATGGTGAACGGTGCGGACCTCCGGGTGGACGGCGGGTTCACGATCCGCTGAGCCCTGCTCGGACTACGATCGCGGTGTCCGATCGAGTCGAAGGGTCCTGCTCCATGTCGTCCGAGAGCACCGCTGGCCCCGGCCCCGATGCGTCGCGCACCCGGTTCCCGCTGGACACCGTCTACCAGGCGGCGCGGATGTACTACCTCGAGGACGCCACCCAGGTCGAGATCGCCTCGCGCCTCGGGGTCTCGCGGCCGACCGTCTCGCGGCTCGTCGCCGAGGCCCGCAAGGCCGGACTCGTCCGCATCGAGGTCGTCGACCCGTTCCAGGACGAGACCGTGGCGCTCGCCGAACGGCTGCAGGTCGTGCTCGGGCTCCGCGCGGTGCACCTCGCCGCGGTCACCCACGCGGCCACGCTCGGCGCCGACCTCGCCGCACCGCTGGCCGCCGCGGTCGAGGGCATGGGGCTCGTCCCCGGTGACGCCGTCCTGATGTCGTCCGGCCGCACCGTGTACGACGTCGCACGGTCCGGCATGCCGACCATGCCCGGCGTGCAGCTCGTCCCGACCGTGGGCGGGCAGGCCGACCCGATGCCGTGGTTCCAGACGAACGAGATCACCCGGACGGCCGCGGAGCACTCCGGCGCGATCCCGGCGTTCCTGTTCGCCCAGGCGCTGCCGTCCCCGGCGATGCGGTCCACCCTCGACGAGGACCCGGCGTTCCAGCACGTCGTCGGGCTGTGGAGCCGGGCGAAGGGCGCGATCCTCGGCATCGGTGCACCGACCCACACGCGCGACGCCCTGGCCCGGGGCATCCCGGTCGAGGACGCGGCGTTCGACCGTGCCGCCGGCGACGTCTGCCTGAACTTCTACGCCGCGGACGGCTCGCCGATCGAGTTCCCCGGCAGTGACCGGATGGTGCGGACCTCGCGCGAGATCCTGTCGACCGTGCCGCACGCGGTCGGGGTCGCCGTGGGCAGCGCCAAGGTCACGAGCATCGTGGCCGCGGTGCGGGGTGGGCTGGTCAACGAGCTGGTGACCGACGCCGCGACGGCGCGCGCCGTGCTCGACGCACTCGCCTGAGCGCTCCGGCTCGGCGCCCGATCCTTCCCATCACGCGTGCGATGGATGGTGCTTTCGGGCATACCTGGTCGATTCTTCGTGGCAGGTACGCCCGGTTTCGGTAGGTACGCCCGGTTCCGGCAGGTACGCCCGGTTCCGGTAGGGACGCCCGGATCCGGGGGTGACCGCAGGCGGCCTGGAGGCGCGGGGCGGGGCCGCACCGCGCCTCCAGGCCGGTGGTCCCCACGTCTAGAGCGCGCGCCGCACGTCCCACAGGTGGTGCACCGGGTCGTGCGCGTAGTAGGTGGCGAGCGTCGCGACGGTGAAGGCGCTGCCGTCGGACCGGAGCCCGGTGCGCCCGAGCACCTCGTCGGGGACGGCGGCGAAGGCCCGGGCCGCGCGGTCCGCCGAATCCCGCAGTTCCCGAGCGACGACCGCGGGGTCCTGCTCGCCGTAACGGTCCTCGACGGCGGTGGCGTCCTGGTCCCAGTTCGGGAACGTCGGGGCGTCCTCGGTGAGCATCAGCTCGAGGCGCTCCGCCATCTTCCGGTGCACGTCCCGCACGTGGGCGCCGTACTCGAGCGGGGACCACGTGTGGTCGTCCGGGCGGTTGCGCACGTCGTCGCGCCCGAGGACATCGGGCCACCCGGCGGTGTTCTCGTCGATGATGCCCGGCACGTCGCGGACGGTCACCGCGCTGCCGTCGTAGCCGCACTCGGGACACGCGGACTCGATGACCCACGTCCAGTTCTTCGTCTCGGGTTCGATCGCCATGGGCCGATGTTACGGCCTCGTTACTCAGCTTCCGGGTTCGCCGGACTGGTGCGGATCGGCGGCGACCCCCGTTCGGGTGACACGCCGTTCCCTGAGAATCACCGGCCAATGACATTTCGGTTGCTCGGTAACGTCGCTCGCTGTTCTGGGCCGGTTCCCGACGGCCCACCGATCTTCTCGAGGAGCAAGGCATGGGTTCCGACCCCAGCAGTACCAACACCCGACCACACCGACGGCTGCGCGAGAGCGACGTCACCGTGGTCGACAAGAGCATGATGCGACGAGCCGTCAGCGGCATGGTCGTCGGCAACACCATGGAGTGGTACGACGTCGGTGTGTACGGCTACCTGGCCGTGACGATGGGGAAGGTCTTCCTGCCGACGGCCGAACCCTCGGTGCAGATCCTGTTCAGCCTCGGGGTGTTCGCGGCGACCTACATCGCACGGCCCCTGGGCGGCATCGTGTTCGGACGCCTCGGTGACAAGATCGGCCGGCAGAAGGTGCTCGCGACGACGCTGATCATGATGGCGGCGTCGACGTTCCTGATCGGGGCGCTCCCCGCGTACGCGACGATCGGCGTGTTCGGCCCGATCCTGCTCGTCGTGCTGAAGCTCGCGCAGGGCTTCTCGACCGGTGGTGAGTACGCCGGGGCGACGACCTTCGTCACCGAGTACGCCCCGGACCGCCGTCGCGGCTTCTTCGCGAGCATCCTGGACTTCGGCAGCTACCTGGGCTTCGCGCTCGGTGCCACGGTGGTGTCGGTGCTGCAGCTCACCCTCGGCGAAGAAGCGATGACCGCCTACGGCTGGCGGTTCCCGTTCCTCGCCGCCGGTGTGATCGGCGTCGTGGCCATCTACTTCCGGCTGCGCATCGAGGAGTCGCCGGTGTTCCAGGCGACCCAGGCCGCGCAGGAGGCCGCGACCGAGTCCCGTGCGTCCTTCGACGGTGAGCGTCCGGCCAACGTCGTCGCGATGGTCCGTCAGCACTGGCGTCCGATCGTCATCGCGATCATGCTCGTCGCCGCGTCGAACACCGTGGGCTACGCCCTGACCTCGTACATGCCGACGTACCTGACCGACTCGCTCGGGTACTCCGCCATCGACGGCACGCTGCTGACGATCCCGGTGCTCCTGCTGCTCGCGGTGATGCTCCCGCTGACCGGCAAGCTCTCCGACCGCCTCGGCCGCCGCGTCGTGATGTGGATCGGTGCCGCCACCACGGTCGTGCTCGTCGTGCCGGCCTTCATGCTGATCGGGCACGGGGCGCAGTGGTCGACGCTCGCCGGCCTCGGGCTGCTCGCGCTCATGACCGCGCTGTGGGTGTCGAACCAGGCTGCGTCGCTGCCGGCGCTGTTCCCGACCTCGACGCGGTACGGCGGCATGGGGTTCGCCTACAACATCGCGATCGCGGTGTTCGGCGGGACCACGCCCCTGATCGTGCAGGCGCTGCTCACCGCGACGGGTGACGAGCTCGCGCCGGCGTACTTCCTGATGGCGATGAGCGTCGTCGGAGCGATCGGTGTCTTCTGCATGAAGGAGTCCTCGCAGCGCCCGCTGCCCGGGTCGATGCCGGCCGTGGAGACCGAGGACGAGGCGAAGGAGCTCGTGCTCACGCAGGACACGAACCCGCACCTGGACCTCGGTGACCTGCCGTTCGCGGCGCAGGACGCGGCGGCTGCTGCTGCGCGGGAGGCTGCTGCGCGGGAGGCGTCGCCGGTGCGGTGACGCTGCGGTTCTCGACGTGACCACGGACGGGAGGCGCGGTGCGGGTCCGACCCGCACCGCACCGCGCCTCCCGTCCGTGCGTGCGCACACTGCGACGATCGACGCGCGTTCTGTCGCAACATGCGCACGGAGCGGATGTGTGCGCATGAGGCGACGATGCACGCGTCGATCGACTCGTGCTCTGTCGCAAGACGAGTGCGCAGCCGCCCGCGCACGCGCCCCACGTCACTCGTGCCGGTGCTCCGACGCCGGGTCCACCGCGGGCCACACCGGGAACGGGTCCGGCCAGCCGCGCCACACGTCCGGCCCGGCGAGCAGCTCCGACGGCGTGAGCAGCGCGCCGTCGAGCGCCCGCTCGATCGCCCGGACGTCGAGCTGCTCGCCGACGAACCACAGTGCCTGCCCGATCGGAGCGTCGGCGTCCCACGACGGGTTCGCGGTGGGGTCGAGCGCGAGCATCGACCCGAAGCTCGACCACGAGCCGACGTGGTCCGGCCGGGAGGCCAGGCGGAAGAACCCCCGCGACCGCAGCACGCGGCCGTTCACCCCGGCGGACAGGTCGTCGGCGATGACGGAAGACAGTCGTCCGGGGTGGAACGGCAGCGGCTCCCGGTAGCGCATCGAGACCAGGGCATCGCGGGCTTCGCGCCCGGTGTCCGCACCGCTCGACAGTGCCCGCATCCAGCCGGCACCGGTGGCGAGCACCCGCGCTGCTCCACCGTTCGAGGCCGGCAGGTCGGCGGCGCTCCGGATCGCGGGCAGGGCGACGATCACGGCCTGGGGTGCCATCCGGTGCAGCAGCGAGACGAGCGCTCGTCGCCGACGCCCGGACAGCGGTTCGATGCGGTCGAGGGCGATCACCGTCGCGTACTCGACGAGTGCGGCCATCCGGTCCGCGGCCACGAAGGCGTCGTCGACGTCCGACCACAGCAGGTGCGCGACGTCGTCGGCCCGCAGCACCCCGACGACGTGCCGCAGCACCCGGTCGTCGCCGGTCTCGGACCGTGCCGCGTTGGCGAGCAGCATGCCGACCGCTCGGGCATCGGCTCCCGGGTGCAGGGTGACGACGAGCCCGTGGCCCGCGTCGGGTCCGCAGACCCGGTCGAGCTGGTCGGCCCGGTCGGCCACGGCGCGGGCAGTGGCGAAGGCACTCCCGGCGACGTGCATCCGGTGTCCGTCCGAGATCCGGGCGGCGACGCGGTCGGCGTCGACCTGGTGCAGGGCGGTGACGAGGGTGATGGCAGCAGCACGCATGTCCGCTACTGTAACTGAAAACCGTTATCAACAAGGAGGCTCGTCGTGAAGGTCCGCAACTCCCTCAAGGCCCTGAAGAAGATCCCCGGCTCGCAGGTGGTCCGACGCCGGGGTCGCGTCTACGTCATCAACAAGAAGAACCCCCGCTGGAACACCCGGCAGGGCTGACGTCAGCGGCGGTCCGTAGGGTGGCGGCATGCGACTGCTGCTCATCCGCCACGGCCAGACCCCCGCGAACGTGCACGGCATCCTCGATGCCGTGGTGCCCGGACCGGGGCTGACCGAGCTCGGGCAGCAGCAGGCCGACGCCCTGCCCGCAGCACTCGCTGACCGGGGGATCGAGCGACTGTTCGTGTCGTCGATGGTCCGCACGCAGATCACCGCGGCGCCCCTGGCGACCTCGCTCGGCCTCGAGCCCGTGGTACTGCCGGGCCTGCGCGAGATCGAGGCGGGCGACACCCAAGGCAAGAGCGACAAGGTGTCCGTGCAGACCTACATCTCCACCGTGCACGGCTGGTCCGGCGGCGACCGGACGACCCGGATGCCCGGTGCCGAAAGCGGCACCGAGTTCTTCGAGCGCTACGACGACGCCGTCCGGCAGATCGAGGCCACCGGGGTCGCGGTCGCCGCTGCCGTCAGTCACGGTGCCGCGATCCGCACGTGGGCGAGCGCAGCTGCGCAGAACACCCCGGACCACTTCGGCACGAAGCGTCACCTGGAGAACACCGGCATCGTCGAGCTCGAGGGCTCGTTCGCCGACGGCTGGCGCCTGGTCGACTGGGAAGGCGAGCCGGTCGGCGGCGACCAGCTCATCGACCGCACGGCGCGCGACCCCACCGGTGAGCGTTTCTGACGCGACCAGCGGTCGTCGACGCGACCAACGGCTCGCGAACGCGACCACGAACGGACGGGAGGCCCGGTACCAGCTGGTACCGGGCCTCCCGTCTGCGGTCGGTCGCGTCGACTACGCGAGCTGCGACGCCGACGCGGACGTCAGCGGCACGATCACGCCGTGCGACTCACGCAGCACGTCGAGCGTGCGCTGGACCTCGTCCGCGCGCTCCTCGGTCGTCCAGCCGAGCGCACCGGCGAGCACGTCGGCCAGCTCGTCGAGCAGGTCGATCGTGACCCCGCCGACGAACGCCAGGTTCGTGCGGCGCAGGACGACGTCGACCAGGTGGACGGCCTGCTCGTGGCGGGCGAAGTACGCGACCTCGGCGCGGGTGAGCGACGGGTCGGACTCGAGCGGCTCGACCGGGCCGTCGGTCAGGACGTCCACGACCTCGGCGGCACGGGTGCCGTAGCGCTCGAGCAGCCCCTCGACCAGGGACTCGTCCAGGCCGTCGCGGTGCGACTTGATCCACAGGGCGCGCTGGGCGTCCGTGGTCGGGAACTCCTTGCCACCGCCGATCGGCATGCCCGTGGTGTCGACCTTGCGGCTCATGCCGAGCTTGGTCGTCGCCTCGGTGGACAGGTGTGCAGCGAGGGCACGGAAGGTCGTCCACTTGCCACCGACGAGCGACAGCACGGTCGACTTCGGCAGCCCGGCGATCTGGGTGTCCACGATCCGGTAGTCACGGGACACGAAGCCGGGGGCGGTGTCCTCGTGGCGGGGGAGCGGACGGATACCGGAGTAGCTGTAGACGATGTGGTCGCGGGTGACGTCGATCTGCGGGAACACGTGCTTGACGAGCCCGAAGAAGTAGTCGATCTCCTCGTCGGTCGTCGTGACCGGCTTCGAGGGGTCGGCGTCGATGTCGGTCGTGCCGATGAGCACCCGGCCCTTGAGCGGATAGATGAGGACGATGCGGCCGTCGTCGTTCTCGAAGAACAGCTCGCGGCCCTTGGTGGCCTCGAGCAGCTCGTCGTTGTGGACGACGATGTGCGAGCCCTTCGTGCCGCCCATGAACTTCGTCTCGCCGCCGAACGCCTCGTTCGTCAGGTCGGTCCAGGGGCCGGAGGCGTTGATCACGACGTCGGCCGTGAAGACGAACTCGTCGCCGGTCTCGCGGTCGCGCAGCAGGACGCCGCCGTCGCGGGTGCCGGCTGCCTCGACGTAGTTGACGGCGCGTGCCTTGTCGGCTCCGGCGGCCAGGCCGTCCTTCAGGACGTCGAGGGCCAGGCGCTCGGGCTCGTGCACGCTCGCGTCGTAGTAGGTACCCGTGTACTTCAGGTCCTTGTTGAGGGCGGGCATGTCCTCGAGCGCGGCCTTCTTGGTGCGGAAGACGTGCTTCGGGACGGAGCCGCCGTCACGCGAGAAGGAGTCGTAGATCGTCATGCCGATCTTGATGAGCATCGCGCCGCGCTCCTTGGTGGAGCGCTGCTTGTGCGTCAGCATGCGCAGCGGGGCGTTCATGATGCCGGAGAACGTCGAGAAGATCGGCATGGTCGTCTGCAGCGGCTTGACGTAGTGCGGGGCGATGCGGATCAGGCCGTTGCGCTCCTGCACGCTCTCGCGCACCAGGCGGAACTCGCCGTTCTCCAGGTAGCGGATACCGCCGTGGATCATGTGGCTCGAGGCCGCGGAGGCACCGGAGGCGTAGTCGCCACGCTCGACCAGGGCGACGTCGACGCCCTGGAGCGCCAGGTCGCGGAACGTCGCGATGCCGTTGATGCCGCCGCCGACGACGAGGACCTGCGCGTTCGGGCGCTCGGTGAGGGCGGTCACCGTGTTCCGGGGCTGTGTCTTCTTCGACATGGTTCGTCGCTTCCTTCGTCTGTTCGTGGGGTCAGGATCGATCGTGCGCTCGTTCGACAGGGCGGGCAACTTGCGTGCACGAACGTGCAGCACACGTGTCGTCCCGGCCCGACACGGCGGTCAGGAGGCGCGGCAGGGGTTGCAGAGGCCCTGCACGTCCGTGCATGGTTGCGTTCGACAGATCGGAGCACCATGAGCGATGCGGCTCAGCCCATGCGCACGCAGCAGGCGCTGCGCGCCGCCCACCTGTACTACCTGCAGGACCTGACGATGGACGCGATCGCCGACGAACTCGGCACCTCGCGCTCGTCGGTGTCGCGGCTGCTCAAGTACGCCAGGGACACCGGGCTCGTCGACATCCAGATCCGGTCGCCCCTGGACCAGGCCGCTGCGCTGAGCCGGAGCATCCGCTCCCGCTTCGGGGTGCACGCGCACGTCGTCCCGGTGCCGGACCACACGAGCGACGTCGACCGGCTCGAGCGGGTCGCGCTGTCCGCCGCCCGGATCCTGACGCAGTACGTCGAGTCGAACATGGTCATCGGGATCTCGTGGGGCTCGACCGTGAGTGCGGTCAGCCGCTACCTGGTGCCGAAGACCACCCACGGCTCGACGATCGTGCAGATCAACGGCGCCGCGAACACCCGCACCACCGGCATCGTCTACGCGTCCGAGATCCTGCGCCGGTTCGGCGAGGCCTACGGCGCGTTCGTCCAGCAGTTCCCGGTGCCGGCGTTCTTCGACGACCCCGCGACGAAGGAGGCCCTGTTCCGGGAGCGATCGATCCGCCGCGTGCTCGACCTGCACGAGCGGATGGACCTCGTCGTGTTCGGTGTCGGTGCCCCGCAGGCCCCGGTGCCCTCGCACGTGTACTCCGGCGGGTACCTCGACCCCGAGGACCGCGACGAGCTCACGCAGGCGGGGGTCGTCGGGGACGTCTCGACGGTGTTCTACCGGGCCGACGGCTCGTGGAAGGACATCGGGGTGAACGCCCGGGCCGGCGCTCCGGACCTCGACACGATCAAGCGCGCGCCGCGGCGGGTCTGCGTCGTCGCCGGGCGGTCGAAGGCGGCGTCGCTGCGGGGCGCGCTGGCCGCCGGGCTCATCACGGACCTGATCCTGGACGAGAGCGTGGGGCAGGCGATCCTGCAGCCCTGAGTCAGGACCTGACGCAGTTTGTCGGTGGTCCGTCGTAGGTTCTCGACCATGGTGCTTTCTCTCGAACAGCCCGGTCAGCGGTACTTCCGGCGGATGGTCGGCAGCGACGTCGACCAGGCGCTCGCGTTCTTCACGGGCGACTACGACTTCCGTGCACCACTGGTCCGTCGCACCCACGAGAACGCCCACTGGGACTTCGCCGGCGTCGGTGACGAGCGGATGTCCCTGCGCTCGTCACGGTTCATGGTCGACCTGCGGAGCGAGAGCCAGGTCGACGACGAGTTCCTGGTCGCCTGGATGCGGAGCGGCTCGAGCCGGATCACCACGGGTGGCGAGACGTACGAGCTCGAGGCCGGGGTGCCCGTCGTGCTGCCCTTCGCCGAGCCGTACGCGCTGCACCACCGCGACATCGCCCTGAACCTGGTGCACCTGGACCGCGACTTCGTCCGTGCCGTGGCCGGTGACGACGACTTCGCCTTCGAGCCGATGCGCCGTCCGACGGCCGACGGCATCGCGCTGTGGCGGTCGGTGGTGCGGAAGTACTCGGCCACGTGGCTCGACGTCGACCGGTCGATGAGTCCGATGGTGCAGCACGACATCGCCGAGGCCTTCGCGACCGCGGCGATCCGGGCGTTCCCGCAGCGCAACAAGTGGCGTGCGACGGTGTCCGGCAGCGGCCCGGAGCACGACCGCCTGCGCCGGGCGCTCGAGTTCGTGCACGAGCACGCGCGCGAAGCGATCGGTACCCCGGACATCGCCGCGGCGGCGGGGCTCAGCCCGCGCGGGCTGCAGCAGTCCCTCCGTCGGCACCTCGACCAGACTCCGGGGGAACTCCTGCGCGGCGTGCGACTCGACGGTGCCCGGACCGACCTGGTCGGCAGTGGCCTGGACGAGACGACGGTGGCCGAGATCGCGCGGACGTGGGGCTTCGGGCACCTCGGGCGCTTCTCGGCGACCTACCGCAGCCGTTTCGGGGAGCTGCCGAGCGAGTCGCTGCGCGGGCACTGACCGACTGCTGCTGCGGACCGCTCCGCCGAATCTGATGACACGGATCGCGCTGCGGCTGTCCGGATGTTCGGCTGAGCGCTGCTGTGGGCGAATCCGGTGCTCAATGGACGGGACGAACGCACCGCCCACGAAGGAGTCAGCATGCGCATCGGCGTCCCCAGCGAGATCAAGAACAACGAGTACCGCGTCGCGGCCACGCCCGCCGGTGTCGCCGAGCTCGGGTCGCACGGCCACCAGGTGTTGGTGCAGGCCGGGGCCGGGTCCGGTTCGGCCTTCACCGACGACGAGTACCGCACCGCCGGCGCCACGATCGTCGACACCGCGGCCGAGGTGTGGGAGCACGCCGAGCTGATCCTCAAGGTGAAGGAGCCGGTCGCGTCGGAGTACCCGATGATCCGGCCGGGCCAGGTGCTCTTCACCTACCTGCACCTCGCCGCCGACCGACCGCTGACCGACGCGCTCATCGACTCGGGTGCGACGGCGATCGCCTACGAGACCGTGCAGCTGCCGGACCGCTCGCTGCCCCTGCTGTCGCCGATGTCCGAGGTCGCCGGGCGACTCTCCGCCCAGGTCGGCGCGTTCCACCTGATGCGCACCAACGGTGGGCGCGGGCTGCTGCTCGGCGGGGTCCCCGGCACGCCGAAGGGCCGCGTGGTCGTCATCGGCGGCGGCGTCGCGGGGGAGCACGCCGCGACGATGGCGCTCGGCATGGGCGCCGACGTCACGGTGTTCGACATCAGCCTGCCGCGGCTCCGGGCCCTGGACGCCCGGTTCGACGGCCGCGTCACGACCCTGCGCTCGTCGGCGCACGCCATCGCCGAGGCCCTGCGCGACGCCGACCTGGTGATCGGCTCCGTGCTCATCCCCGGGGCGTCCGCGCCGAAGCTCGTCACCGACGCGATGGTCGCCGACATGCGGCCGGGCTCGGTGCTGGTCGACATCGCGATCGACCAGGGCGGCTGCTTCGAGGGCTCCCACCCGACCACCCACGACGACCCCACGTTCGCCGTGCACGACACCGTGTACTACTGCGTGGCGAACATGCCCGGGGCCGTCCCGCGCACGAGCACGATCTCGCTGACGAACGCCACGCTGCCGTACGCCGTCGCGATCGCCGACCGTGGCTGGGAGGCCGCGCTCGAGGCCGACCCCGCACTCGCCGCCGGCCTGAACGTGCACGACGGCCGGGTCACGAACGCCGCGGTCGCCGCCGCCCACGGCCTGGTGACGTCCGTGCGCTGAGGCCGGGGGCGTCGGGCTGTCCGGCCGCCCACTTCGCGAAAGCGACAGTTCCCCGCCGAACATCGGCGGGGAACTGTCGCTTTCGCGGCCCGGACGGGTGCGAGGCCGCGGGAGCTGTCGCTTTCGCGGGCCTGACGCGCAGGTAGCCGCGCGTCAGGCCGCCACCGGGGCCGCCGCCCGACCGGCACGGCGTCCGACCCAGCCGGCGCGGGCACGCACCACCACGGTCACGACGACCACGGCCGCCGCAGCCACCACGGCCGCGACCGCCGTCGGCACCGAGACGAGCGGCCCCTCGAACCGGGCCACGGCGACCCACGCCAGACCCCACGCGACCGAGGCCATGGGCGCCAGGCGTCCCCGGCCCCACAGCGCGATGAGGACCCCGACGAGCCCGGCCACCGCGGCGACGACCACGCCCCACGGGTCCTGCCCGAGTCCGAAGCCCCGGAAGCCCGCCGCTGTCAGCACCGCAGCGGTGTTCGCGGCCGTCGCGACGCAGACCCACCCGAGGTACAGCCCGAACGTGCCGTCGGTGAGGATCGCCTCGACGACGCCGCGGGACGGGGTCCGGCGCAGGATCGTGAACGTCCAGATCAGCACGACGAGCAGGGCGACGATGATCGGCTCGCTCGCCCACAGGAACCCGAACTGCACCGACAGGATCCACGCGGCGTTGAGCAGCAGGGAGAGCACCGCCGGCACCACCAGCCGCTCGTGCCGCTCGTCGTTCGCGGTGCGGAAGAGCTGCAGGACCGCGTAGCCGATGAGACCGGCGTAGACGACACTCCAGATCGAGAAGGCCGGGCCGTCCGGGGCGATCGTGGTCGAGGACGCCGACAGGGCGCCACCGGCGGCGTCCTGGATGGGCGTGCCACCGGCAGCGCCCGACCCCACGTACGCGCCGATGACGGCGACGACCGCGCTCACGGCCACCGCGATGCGCTTCCAGATCCTCTTCATGACAGTCCCTTTCGTCAGCATGCTGATGACCTGCACCGTAGGCGGCCGGTGGCGGCGGTCGTGCAGCGCACGTTCAGGCAGGACGCGGGGCGTGTGGCGGGGCCGCCACGGGCCTCCAGGCCGGAGACCGGCCACCCTGCGTACGGTGGGCGCGTGAGCGTCGAACTGAACACCGTCTACATCGACCGGATCGCACCGATCGCGAGTCCGTCCCTCGACGACACCTTCCGGATGCTCGACGAGCAGGGCGCCAGCGCGTGCATCGTCCTGCACCAGCCCGACGCCGAGGAACTCGGCGACGTCGCGGTCGCCCTCGGCCTGCACGAACTCGCCGTCGAGGACTCCGCCGAGGGGCACCAGCGACCGAAGCTCGAGCGCTACGGCTCGACGCTGTTCGTGGTGCTCAAGCCGGCGCTGTACAACGACCAGCAGGAAGAGGTGGCGTTCGGCGAGGTGCACGCCTTCGTCGGTGAGACCTTCTTCCTCGCTGTCGTGAAGGCCGATCCCCGCGGCAAGCAGACCGTTCCCAAGGCGCTGCAGCGGTTGAGCGGCAAGCCGGGGCTGGTGACCGTCGGCCCGCAGGCGCAGCTCTGGGCGCTCATGGACTCCATCGTCGACGGCTACGTGCCGGTGATCGACGGACTCGAGGAGGACATCAACCAGATCGAGGACCAGCTGTTCTCGGGTGAGGCCGGGGTGTCCCGGCGCGTGTACGAGCTGTTCGGCGAGGTCGTCGACTTCCAGCGTGCCGCGCGTCCACTCGTCTACATGATCGAGAACCTGCACCGCGGCGCGGAGAAGTACCACCTGCCGATCGAGATGCAGCGGCGGTTCCGCGACGTCCTCGACCACGCGATCCGGGTGGTGGAGCGCCTCGACACGTTCCGGCAGCTGCTGCAGAACGCCCTGACCGTCGATTCGACCCTGGCGGCGCAGAAGCAGAACGACGACACGAAGAAGATCTCCGGCTGGGCGGCGATCCTGTTCGCACCGACCCTCATCGCCGCGATCTACGGGATGAACTTCACGCACATGCCCGAACTCGGTTGGACGTGGGGGTACCCGCTGTCGATCGTCGCGATGGTCCTGTTCGCCGCGATCCTGTACGTGGTGTTCAAGGTCAAGCGCTGGTTCTGAGCCGCAACCGGAGCCGCGCCACAGCCTGGGCTGCGGCGCAACCGGAGCCGCGCCGCAGCAGGATTTGCAGCGGACGGCTCCGGACCGGAAAGCTCTGACGTGCAACGACGCCGACTGGAGCCCGCATGCCGCACGAACTCGTCCACCTGACCGCCGGTGGCGTCTCGCTCGTCCTGGACTGCCGCGACGACGCGCTCCCCGCCGTCGTGCACTGGGGAGCGGCACTCGGACCGCTCCACACCGACGCGCTGACTGCCCTCGCCGACGCCGACGTCACCCCGGTGTCCCCGAACGAGATGGACGACCCGGTCCGCCTGTCGGTGCTGCCCGAGCCACACCGGGGCTGGAGCGGTCGTCCAGGGCTCGCCGGGCACCGTGACGGCGCCGACTGGTCGCCGGCGTTCACCGTGACGTCGCTCGCGGTCACCGACTCCGCGGTCACCGCCGACGCCGAGGACACCACCGCCGGGCTCACCGTCCGGGTCACCATCGAGATGCTCGGCTCCGGGCTCGTGCGGGCCCGCGCGGGCGTGACGAACACCGCCGACGGCGCCTACACCGTCGACGACCTGACGCTCGCGATGCCGATCCCGTCGGGAGCGCGCGAGGTCCTGGACTTCGCCGGCCGCTGGGGCAAGGAGCGGACCCCGCAGCGCCGCGAACTCGTCGTGGGGACCCACCAGCGCGAGGGACGGAAGGGGCGTACCGGCACCGACGCCGCGACCGTGCTGACGGTGGGGGAGCCGGGCTTCGGCTTCGCACACGGCCGGGTCTGGGGCGTCCACACCGCCTGGAGCGGCAACCACCGGCACCACGCCGAACGGCTCGCCACCGGCCGCCAGGTCATCGGCGGCGGCGAACTCCTGCTGCCCGGCGAGGTCCGGCTCGACACCGGTGGCACGTACGAGGGGCCGTGGGTGTACTTCGCCCACGGGGACGGCCTCGACGACCAGGCCCGACGGTTCCACCGCTGGCTCCGCAGCCGCCCGCAGCACCCGACGACGCCCCGCCCGATGACGATCAACGTGTGGGAGGCCGTGTACTTCGACCACGACCTGGCCCGCCTCGTCGACCTCGCCGAGCGTGCTGCGGCCCTCGGCGTCGAACGCTACGTGCTCGACGACGGCTGGTTCCGTGGCCGCCGCGACGACCACGCCGGCCTCGGTGACTGGTACGTCGACGAGGACGTCTGGCCAGACGGTCTCGGACCGCTGGTCGACCGCGTCCGTGCGCTCGGCATGGAGTTCGGCCTGTGGTTCGAACCCGAGATGGTGAACGAGGACAGCGACCTCGCCCGTGCCCACCCGGAGTGGATACTGCAGGCCGACGGTCGGCTGCCCGCGCGTTCCCGCGACCAGCAGGTGCTGAACCTGGCGATCCCCGAGGCCTTCGACCACGTGCTCGAACGGATGACGGCGATCATCGGCGAGTACGCGGTCGACGCCGTGAAGTGGGACCACAACCGCGACCTCGTCGAGGCGGGGTTCCCGGGCGGCGGCGCGGCGGTCCACGAGCAGACCCTCGCCGCGTACCGGTTGATGGCGACGCTCGGCGAGCGGTTCCCGTCCCTGGAGATCGAGTCGTGCTCGTCGGGTGGCGGTCGGGTCGACCTCGGCGTCATCGAGCACACCGCGCGGGTGTGGGTGTCGGACGACATCGACCCGCTGGAGCGCCAGCAGATGCACCGGTGGACGCAGCAGCTCCTGCCGCCGGAGCTGCTCGGGTCGCACATCGCGAGCGGCCGGAACCACACGACCGGTCGCGTCCACGACCTCGCCTTCCGTGCCGGCACCGCCCTGGTCGGCCACCTCGGCATCGAGTGGGACCTGGCCGGCGCGACCGCCGACGAGTCCGCTGCACTGACCGAGTGGATCGCGCTGTACCGCGAGCTCCGCCCGCTCCTGCACGGCGGTGACCTGGTGCGCTCGGACGAGGTCGACGACGCACGGCTCGTGTACGGCACGGTCGCGCCGGACCGGCAACGTGCCGTCTTCTTCCTCGCCAGCATCGGCCGCTCCGAGGTCTCCGCCACCGGCCGGGTCACCTTCCGCGACCTCGACCCCGACACGTCGTACCGCGTCGACCCGGTGGTCATCGGCGACGGCCACGACCTGGTGCGACCGGACTGGTGGTCCGGCCCGCGGGTGTTCAGCGGCCGGGTGCTCGGCACCGTCGGCCTGCAGCCGCCGCTCATGCCGGCCGACTGCGTGGTGCCGTTCCGGGTGACGGCCGTCTGACGGCGGGTGGTCGGGGCTCCCGGCCTGGAGGCCCGTCCCGCGTCCGGCGGGCCCGTTGCGGTCCGTCATCGGGTGCGTCCAGCCCGTTAGGCTTCCGGTCATGCCGCACTCCGGACACGCGACCCCGGTCTGGGCCCTCAAGCTCGCCGTCGTCACCGCCCTGGTGGGCGTCTCCGGCGGCATCGCCGGCATCGCGGTCTGGCTCGCGCTCCAGCTCATCCAGTTCGTCGCCTTCGGGTACGGGTTCGGCGGGCACCTCGAGGCCGCCGACGCATCGTCGGGTCTGAACCGGTTCCTCGCGCTCACGGCGGCCGGGGTCCTGACCGGGTTCGCCTGGTGGGCGCTCCGTCGGTGGGGGCGCTCGATCGTCTCGGTCACCGCGGCCGTCGACGGCAAGCGGATGCCGGCCCTGGCGACGCTCGCGAACGCCGGCATCCAGATCCTGGCCGTGGGGCTCGGCGCGTCCATCGGCAAAGAGGTGGCGCCGCGTGAGGTCGGGGCCTGGCTCGCCCAGCTCGTCACCCGTCGTGCGGGACTGACCGCGCGCGAGACGAAGATCCTCGTCGCCTGCGGTGCTGCGGCCGGCCTCGCCGCCGTGTACGACGTACCCCTCGGTGGTGCGCTGTTCGCGGTCGAGGTCCTGCTCGGGGAGATCAGCTTCGCGACCGCCCTGCCCGCCTTCGCCACGAGTGCGGTCGCCGCCATCACCGCCCGGCTCGTGATCCCGGACGAGGTGCTGTACCACGTGCCCGCGATGCACCTGTCGCCGTCGCTGCTCGTCTGGGCGATCGTCGTCGGGCCCGTGCTGGGGCTCGCCGGGGTCGGGTTCGTCAAGCTGACCAACCGGCTGCAGGGCATCGCGCCGAAGGGCTGGCACCTGCTCGTCGTGCTGCCGGTGGTCTTCGCGATGGTGGGGCTCATCGCGATCCCGTTCCCGGAGATCCTCGGCAACGGGCGGGCGCTCGGCCTCGTCGCGATGAACACCACGCTCGACGACGCCTCGTTCGCCGGCCTCTCACCGATCGTCCTGCTGCTGTTGCTCGGTGTCCTGCGGACCGTGACCACCTCGGCGACCATCGGAGCGGGTGCGGTCGGTGGCACGCTGACCCCCTCGATCGCGATCGGTTCCGCGATCGGCGGTGGGCTGGGCGGTGCGTGGCTGCTGCTGTGGCCGGCCGACGGCCCGAGCCTGGCGGCCTTCGCCTTCGTCGGTGCGGCGGCCTTCCTCGCCACCACCATGCGGGCGCCGTTCACCGCCCTGGTGCTCGTCGTCGAGTTCACCCAGCAGGGCACCGACATCCTCGTGCCCTCGTTGCTCGCGGTGTCCGGCGCGGTCGCCGTCGGGTACGTGCTCGCGCGCCGTCGCAGCGCCCAGATGGTGTGAAGACCCCGAGCGTTCCGGTACGGACGGCGGCCCCGGGGCCTACTGTCGGCGCCAGGACGGAGCGACGGGCTCCGCACCGAGACGAGGAGCAGCCGATGGCGGGGTTCGACGACATCACGAAGAAGGCCCAGGAGTTCCTGAAGGACGGCAAGGTCCAGGACGCCCTGCAGAGCGAGAAGGCCGAGGGCGTCAGCGACAAGGTGCTCGGCGGTGTGGCCGACGCGGTCAAGAAGGCCACGGGCGGCAAGTACGACGACAAGATCGACGGTGCCCGCGACGCTGCGGACAAGAAGATCGGCAACGAGTAGCGGACGACGTGCAACGGCCCGGGACCCGGCGTGGTCCTGGGCCGTCGCCGTGCCGACTGGACGCGGTCGGGAACAATGGACACCATGGACGGGTTGCTCCGGACAGCAGCACCAGGAGGACGAGACGTGACAGTCGTGGCGCCGAACCAGCCGCTCACCGAGACCGAGGTCGAGGCGATCAAGCGGGACTTCCCGATCCTCGCGCAGGACGTGAACGGGCAGCCGTTGGCGTACCTGGACTCCGGGGCGACGGCTGAACGCCCGCGCCAGGTCCTCGACGCCGAGCGCCGGTTCCTCGAACACGACAACGCCGCCGTCCACCGCGGGGCCCACACGCTCGCGGCGCTCAGCACCGACGCCTACGAGGACGCCCGCGCCACCGTCGCCGGCTTCATCGGTGCCGCCGCCCCGACCGAGGTCGTCTGGACCGCGAACGCCACCGACGCCCTCAACCTCGTCGCCTACGGCATGGCCAACGCCAGCCGTGGCCGCGGCGGTGCCGACGCGGAGCGCTTCCGCCTGGGCACCGGTGACGAGATCCTCGTCACCGAGGCCGAACACCACGCCAACCTCGTCCCGTGGCAGGAGCTCGCCGCGCTGACCGGTGCCACCCTGCGCTGGATCCCGGTCGCCGACGACGGCACCTGGACCGCCGACGACGCCGCGGCCCTGATCACGGACCGCACGAAGGTCGTCGCGTTCTCGCACGTCTCGAACGTCACCGGGATGATCGCCCCCGTCGAGCAGGTCGTCGGCCTCGCCCACGCCCGCGGCGCCCTCGTGGTGCTCGACGCCTGCCAGTCCGCACCGCACCGTCCCCTCGACGTGCAGCAGCTCGGGGTCGACTTCGCCGCGTTCTCCGGGCACAAGATGCTCGGCCCGAACGGCATCGGCGTGCTCTGGGGCCGTGCCGAGCTGCTCGACGCCCTGCCGCCGTTCCGCACCGGCGGCTCGATGATCACCACCGTGACGATGGAGGGCTCCGAGTTCATGCCGGCGCCCGAGCGGTTCGAGGCCGGCACGCAGCCCGTGTCCCAGGCGGTCGCCCTCGCCGAGGCCGTCCGCTACCTGCAGGGCATCGGCATGGAACGCGTCCGCGCCCACGAGGAGCACCTCGCCCGCCGGATGCTCGACGGCCTCGCCGCCGTACCCGGCATCCGCCTGGTCGGTCCGCCCGCCGGTGTCCCGCGCTCCGGCCTGGTGTCCTTCGACGTCGACGGCGTGCACGCCCACGACGTCTCGCAGTACCTCGACGCGCAGGGCATCGCCGTGCGCTCCGGCCACCACTGCGCGCAGCCGCTGCACCGCCGCCTCGGTCTGGTCGCCACCAGCCGCGCGAGCACCTACGTCTACACGACCGAGCACGACGTCGACCGGTTCCTCGCAGCCGTCGCCGAGATCCGCGACTACTTCGGAGCGACCGCGTGAACGCCCTCGACAGCCTGTACCAGCAGGTCATCCTCGACCACGCGAAGGCGCGTCACGGCGACGGTGCGATGCCCGACGCGGATGCCTCGCACTTCGAGCGGAACCCCACGTGCGGCGACGAGATCACGGTCAGCCTGCGGCTCGAACCCGGCACCGACCGGATCGCCGGGCTCGCCTGGCAGGGCGACGGCTGCTCGATCTCGATGGCCTCGGCATCGGTCCTCACCGACATGGCCGTCGGCCGCACCGTGCCCGAGTTCCTCGCACTGACCGAGGAGTTCCGCACCATGATGCGCTCGCGCGGTGTCGGTGAGCCCGACGAGGACGTCCTCGAGGACCTCGTCGCCTTCCACGGCGTCTCGAAGTTCGTCATGCGCGTCAAGTGCGGCATGCTCGCCTGGGTCGCGGCGGAAGCCGCCGCGCGCGAGGCGACCGCGGCCCGCTGAGCCGGCTGCGGCTCGCGATCGCGACCACCGACCGACCGGGAGGCCCGTTGCGGGCCCGCCCCGCGCCTCCCGTCCGCAGCTGGTCGCCGACCAGGCCCCGGAAGGCTTGAACGGTATGCCTGTTCAAGGGGCGCGATGATCATCGAGACGGAGCGACCCGGCGCAGGCCGGGCCGACGCGATCGTGCGGGCCTACCTGACGGAGGTCGCGTCGCGGTGGTACGGGCGGGCGGCGACGCCGGCCGAGGTCGACCGGGCGCTCGACGAGGAGCCGTACGACGACCTGCAGGGGGACTCCGGGGTGTTCGTCGTCGCGAGTGACGGGGAAGCCGCTGTCGCCTGCGCCGGCGTGCGCTTCGTCGGTGTCGTCGGCGAGCTGACGAAGGTGTTCACGCTGCCGGAGCACCGCGGCCGAGGCGTCGGTTCGGCGCTCCTGCGCCACGTCGAGGACGTCTGCAGGGGACGCGGGATCACGTCGCTGCGGCTGGACACCCGTGCTGAGCTCGCCGAGGCCTGTGCGCTCTACGAACGGCTCGGCTTCGTCCGGGTGGCGCCGTTCAACGACGATCCGTACTCGGACCGCTGGTACGCGAAGTCGCTCAGGGGAGCGTGACGACGAGCTTCCGGGCTGAGACACCGGCGCGGAGTTCGGCGAGGGCGTCCGGGATCGCGGCGAGTCCCGATCCGACGACGGATGCGGTCGGCGTCGCTCGGTACCGACCGGTGCGGAGCGCCTCGGGCAGGAAGTCGCGGTAGATCCCGGGGCCGACCTCGGACTCCGTCGGGCGGCCGCCCCAGATCGCGGTGACGTGGACCCCGTGTCGGCGCTCGAGCCGCGCCCGGATCGTCGTCACCGGTGTCGGGTACGCGGATGCGAGCCGACCGGAGCCGGTGGCTGCCCGGACGATCGGGAGCGTGCGGGTCAGCGAGCCCTGGCCGAAGGCGAGGGTGCCGGCGAGCTCCCGGTCGGCGAGTGCCTCGAGGATGCGGCGTTCGGCACCGCCGTCGCGGTAGTCGAACACGGCCTCGGCCCCGAGGTCCTGCACGAACCCGTGGTTCTTCGGCGATGCGGTGCCGATCACGGCGTAGCCGGCGGCCCGGGCGAGCTGGACGGCGTTGGCGCCGACGCTCGTGGACGCGCCCCACACCAGGACGACCCCGGGGCGCTCGGACGTGTCGGCCGTCGGGAGCGACAGCGCGAGCTGATCCGGCTCGAAGAGACCGGCCGCGGCGGTCGAGACGGCGAGTGGCAGGACCGCTGCCTGCTCGGCGGGCAGGGCATCCGGAACCGGGGTCGTCACACGGTCGAGCAGCAGGACCAGGTGCTGGAAGGCCCCTTCGGCAGCACTGTTCCGGTGCTGTTCCTGCCCCGCGGCGTGCCCGACGACCCGGTCGCCCACGCGGAAGCGCTCGACGTCCGGGCCGATCGCGACGACCGTGCCGGCGACGTCCGACCCGAGGACCGCGGGGAACCGCAGCTTCGGGAACACCAGGTGCCGGAAGAGCCCGCCGACGGCGTCGACCGGGTTGACGGCGACCGCCTCGGCGCGGACGACGAGTTCGCCGGGGCCGGGCTGGGGGACCGGTGCGGGCCCGACGGTGAACCGCCCGGTCGACGTGGTCCAGAGTGCTGCGTTGCCCGATGGCGACATGGTGTCCCGATCTCTTGCTCGAAGTGAGTCATGACACGACGTGTCATCGCCCAGTCAACCATGACACGACGTGTCATCACCACTACTGTGGACACATGCGTTGGTCTCCGGATGCCCGAGGGCGACTCGAGCGAGCGGCGTTCGAGCTCTTCGCTGAGCAGGGCTACCAGGCGACGACCGTGCCGCAGATCACCGCACGGGCCGGCCTGACGACCCGCACCTTCTTCCGGTACTTCGCCGACAAGCGCGAGGTGATCTTCGCCGGTGACGAGATCCCCGACCTCGCCCGGGCTGCCATCGAGGGCGCGCCGGCCGGGATCGACCCGCTCGACATCGTCGTGCACGGCCTCCGCACCGTCGCCGACGAGCGGTTCGAGGGGCGGCACGGCGAGGTCGGCTCGGTGCGGCGGCTGGTGCTGTCCGAGTCCTCGCTCCGGGAGCGCGACGCCCGGAAGCGTGCCGACCTGACGGACGCGGTGCGCGGGGCCTTCGTCCACCGCGGGCTCGATCCGTCCGAGGCAGCGGTCATCGCCGAGACGACCGTGATGCTGTTCCACCTGGCCCTCGAGGCCTGGCTCACCGGACCGGCCGAGCGCCGGATGGCCGACGTGGTCGACGAGCAGCTCAGTGCACTCCGTGCGGTGCTCGATCGGCGGCCCGCAGCGTCATGAACACGTCGACGCCGTCGTCGGTGTCGAGCACGAAGCCGTGTCGTTCTCCGCACCGTCGCCGACGAGCGGTTCGAGGGGCGGCACGGCGAGGTCGGCTCGGTGCGGCGGCTGGTGCTGTCCGAGTCCTCGCTCCGGGAGCGCGACGCCCGGAAGCGTGCCGACCTGACGGACGCGGTGCGCGGGGCCTTCGTCCACCGCGGGCTCGATCCGTCCGAGGCAGCGGTCATCGCCGAGACGACCGTGATGCTGTTCCACCTGGCCCTCGAGGCCTGGCTCACCGGACCGGCCGAGCGCCGGATGGCCGACGTGGTCGACGAGCAGCTCAGTGCACTCCGTGCGGTGCTCGATCGGCGGCCCGCAGCGTCATGAACACGTCGACGCCGTCGTCGGTGTCGAGCACGAAGCCGTGTCGTTCGTAGAGTCGGCGAGCCGGGCTGCCCACCAGCACGTTGAGCCGCGTCGGGCCGTCGTGGGGCTCGTCGAGGACGGCGCGCAGCACGGTCGACCCGACTCCACGGCCTTGGACGTCGGGCGCGAGGTAGAAGTGCTCGACCCAGCGGACGTCGTCCTCGACCCGCACGGTGATCGACCCGACGTCGCGACCGTCGACCACGACGATGCGGGTCAGCTGCGGCTGGAACGCGTCGCGGAGGCGCTGTCGGACGCGCGTCTCGTCGAACACCCCGAGGCGTGACAGATCTTCGCGCAGCACCACGGCCCGAAGCTCGACGAGCCACTCGAGGTCCTCGGTGGTGCTGTCCCGCAGTGCGACGTCCATCCGCTCAGCCTACGAACCCCGCGTGCGCTCAGGCCGCACTGCGGAGCGAAGCGACCATGCTCCGCAGGATCTGACGGGCCTCGGTCTGCTGGTCCTCGGTCAGATCGGCGAGCATCCGCTGCTCGACCCCGCGGATCGCCGCACTCGCCTGCGCCAGGCTCCGTCGCCCGCTGTCGGTCAGCTGCGTGGGGAGCGCCTTGCCGACCGACGGTTCGGTGGCACGGGTGACGAAGCCGTCGCGCTCCAGGGTCTGCAGCAGCACGTTCATCGACTGCCGGGTCACGAACGTGCCACGCGCGAGTTCGGAGTTCGACAGTCCGGGGCGCTGTGCGAGCAGTTCGAGGCAGGAGTAGTGCGTCACCGTCATGCCGAGCGGGCGCAGCACGGCCTCCATCGACGCGCGGAGGGCGCTCGCAGTCTCCTTGAGCAGGTAGCCGATCGACGTCTCGAGGTGGATGCCGGTGTCATCTTGACGCATGTCAGTAGTCTGACATAGCTTGTCCTGTGTCAGAAGACTGACACGTACTCAAGGAGCACCACATGCCCGTCACCGGCCCCGACTTCATCTCCCTGCAGACCCGCGACCTCGACGCCTCGCAGGCGTTCTACGAGCGGTACCTCGGCCTCGTCCGCTCGCAGGCCGGTCCGCCGCACGCCGTCGTGTTCGAGACCACGCCGATCGCCTTCGCCCTGCGCGACGTGGTGCCCGGCACGGACCTCGACGCGGTGGCGCAGCCCGGCCTCGGCGCCGCGGTCTGGCTGCACGCGACGGACGTGCAGGCGATCCACGACGCGCTGGACGCCGACGGGCACCGCATCGTCTCGGCGCCGATCGACGGGCCCTTCGGTCGGACGTTCACGTTCGCCGACCCCGACGGCTACCACGTCACGCTCCACGACCGCGCCTGAGCCCTGGAACCGGCCACGCGCCCGCCGCGGGTGACGTGACGGACGCGGGGCGGGCGTCCAGGCCGGTGCCGGAGCCGACCGTCACGCTTCGTCACGATCCGTGACGGTCGCAGGTGTCCGACGTAGCGTCTCGACCCGTGACCACCAGCAGCGAGCACCGGCAGATCCGCTTCAACGCGTTCGACATGAACTGCGTCGCGCACCAGTCCTCCGGACTGTGGCGGCACCCCCGCGACCGGTCGCGGGACTACCGCGACCTGACCTACTGGACGGACCTGGCGAAGACGCTCGAGCGCGGGGCGTTCGACGGCATCTTCATCGCGGACGTCCTGGGCACCTACGACGTGTACGGCGGCTCGAACGAGGCCGCGCTCCGCACCGGGTCGCAGGTGCCCGTGAACGACCCGATCCTGCTCGTGTCGGCGATGGCATCGGTGACCGAGCACCTGGGCTTCGGCATCACGGCCGGCACCGCGTACGAGCACCCGTACCCGTTCGCCCGACGCATGTCGACGCTCGACCACTTGACCAAGGGCCGGGTCGGCTGGAACGTCGTCACCGGGTACCTGCCGAGCGCCGCGCGGAACATGGGCCAGACCGACCAGCTGTCGCACGACGACCGGTACGACGTGGCGGACGAGTACCTCGAGGTCCTCTACAAGCTGTGGGAGGGCTCGTGGGAGGACGACGCCGTCGTCGCCGACCGTGAAGCCGGGGTCTTCACGGACCCGGCGAAGGTGCACCCGATCGAGCACCACGGCACGCACTTCGACGTGCCGGGCATCCACCTGTCCGAACCGTCCGTGCAGCGCACGCCCGTCATCTACCAGGCGGGTGCGTCACCGCGCGGCATCCGCTTCGCCGCGGAGAACGCGGAAGCGGTCTTCGTGGGCGCACCGACCGTCGAGCAGCTCGCGTCGACCGTCGCGAAGGTCCGGGACGCCCTGGAGGCAGCTGGTCGCGACCGGTACGCTGCCCGCGTCTACACGCTGCTCACCGTGATCACGGACGCCACCGACGAGCTGGCCCAGGCGAAGTACGAGGACTACCTGTCGTACGCGTCGGAGCTCGGCGCGCTGGTGCTCAACTCCGGCTGGATGGGCGTCGACCTGTCGCAGTGGGACCCGGACCAGCCCCTCGGTGACGTCGAGTCGAACGCGATCCAGTCGGCGGCGGCGAACATCGCGGCAGCGACGGGGGAGGACGGGTCGAAGTGGACGATCCGTGACCTGGCGCGGCAGACGGCGATCGGCGGGCTCGGCCCGGTGGCGGTCGGCGGGGGAGCGACGATCGCCGACCGGCTGCAGGAGATCCAGGAGCTGACCGACGTCGACGGCTTCAACCTGGCCTACGCGGTGACCCCGGGCACGTGGGAGGACGTCATCGAGTTCGTGATCCCGGAGCTCCGTGCCCGTGGGGCCTACCCGGAGGAGTACGAGCCGGGGTCGCTCCGCCAGAAGCTGCACGGCCGCGGGGACCGGCTGCCCGACGAGCACCGTGGGGCGTCGTTCAGGATCGGGAGCCGGGCGGTCGTAGGCTGATCGGGTGATCGAGTCGTCCGTGGTCGTGCGTCCTGCGACCCCGGACGAGACCGACACCTGCATCGACCTGTGGGCCGCGGCGGTGGCTGCCCGTGACGGTGCCGCCGAGGACCCGGCGGTGCGGGAGCGCGCGCGGCAGAAGTTCGCGGCGGAGCACGTCGCCTGGCTGGTGGCTCCCGGCCCGGACGGTGCGGTCGACGGCTTCGTGCTCGTGACGGCACCGGGCACCGGGCGGTCGACGGACCCGGCGGACGCCGCCTACCTGTCGTTGCTCGCGGTGCGGCCCGGGGTGCAGGCTCGCGGGGTCGGACGGTCGCTGCTGTCCGAGGCGGTGCACGACGCCCGGGCTGCCGGACACCCCCGCGTGGTGCTGCACGTGCTCGGCGACAACGACCGGGCGGTGCGGCTGTACGAGGCGGGCGGCTTCGTGGCGACGGGCGACGAGTTCGCGCACGCGCTGAGCGGGGTCACCACCCGCGTGTACGTCGCGGGCTGAGCGGGCCGAGGCGGGCCGGCGCGGGCTGCGGCGGGCTGACGCTGGCTACGCGTCCTGAGCGCGCACCGGCGTCCACGTCGGGTAGGTCGCCGAGCGCCCGTCGCCGGACGACGTGCGGGTGATCCGGCGCTGGACCCACGGCAGGACGTACTCGCGGTAGTAGCGGAGTTCCTCGCCCAGACGGGTCCGGGCGGCACCGGGGTCCGCGGGCTCGACCGGCGCGGGGCCGTCCAGGACCGCGTGCAGCGCCAGGTCCGCGACGCGCTGGTGCCCGGTGGCGTTCATGTGCAGCCGGTCGTCCGACCAGAACTCCGCACGGCGCAGGTGCGGGTCGCGGGAGACGTCGACGAACGGCAGACCGCGGCGTCGGGCGAGGGTGCCGAGCGCCTCGGCCCAGGCGTCACCGCGGCGGTTGATCAGGGATCCGAGGGGCAGGCGGGCGCTCGGGTCGGCCGGGCTCAGGAGTGCCAGGCGCGCGCCGGTGGCCTCGACCCGGTCGGCGGCGGCCTCGACCTGCCCGATCAGCGCGTCCACCTCGAAGCGCGGGCGCAGCAGGTCGTTGCCGCCGGCGCAGAAGGTGATGAGGGTCGGCGCTGGGTCGAGCGCGAGGGCGGCCTCGAGCTGGCCGTCGAGGACCCCGGCGAGCAGTCGGCCGCGCACCGCGAGGTTCGCGTACGAGACGTGGGCGTCCGAGGCTCCCGCCATCGCGCTCGCGAGTCGTCCGGTCCAGCCGGGGAACGGAGCGGGTCCGGCGTCGCCGATGCCCTCCGAGAAGCTGTCGCCGATCGCGACGTAGCGGATGGTGTCGTGCATGCGCCCATCATCGTGCACACGCCTGTGCAGGTTCCCGGCACGACAGCCGTACCGGGAACCCGCATCAATGAACCCTCACAGCACCGCCTTCGGCACCCGGTGCAGGGTGACCGCACCGACGGCGGCGAAGGGGTGCAACGGGTCCGGGGCGGTGGAGCCGGTCGGCCCGCCGAGCTTCGAGTCACCGACCGCGCTGAGTACCGCGTAGGCGTCCTCGGGGGTCCAGCCGTGCTCGTCGACGAGGAACGCGAAGGCGTCCTCGTACCCGCGCCGGACGCTCTCCTGCACGGGGTCGCCGAGGCCGACGAACAGCCAGTCGTCGGCGGTCTCGATGCGGGGTGCGCGGAGCACCGGGCCGCCCTTGACCAGGTCGACGGAGACGATCGCGGTGCCCTGGGCCTCGATGGCGACGAACGACGACTCGCCCTCGGCCATGAGCGCGTGGATGTCGCCGATCGACAGCAGCGCACCGGGGACCCGGACGGGCAGTGAGACGGTCGAGCCGGGGCGGGCCTCGGTGACGTCCATGTTGCCGCCCTCCGGGTAGGCCGGCATGATCGTCGAGTTCTCGCCCTCGGCCGGGGCCGTGCCGATGCACCCGATCATCGGCCGGACGGGGAACCGGTGCCGGTCGGACACCTGCACCATGTCGTCCGAGATCGGGCAGCGGCGGGCGAAGACCCGGTCGCCCATCACGTGCTGCAGGGCCCCGGAGCCGGGCAGGGACACCGACCAGCCGTGCGTGGTCAGCTCGATGGCGTGGATGGTCACCACGAGGGTGTCGCCGGGTTCCGCACCCTCGACGAACACCGGGCCGGTCACCGGGTTGATGGGTGCCTGCAGCTGCGCCATGTCGTGGTGCTGGTCGAGTTCGGCGTAGACGGCGTCGGTGGTCTCGAAGCCGATGGTCTCGCCGGTGCCGGGGCGGACCCGCAGCACGGGCTCCCGGTCGGCCGAGAACCCGGGGCGGCCGAGGGTGTTCGGCAGGAAGTGGTCCGGGGTCATCGTGCGTCCTCCGTCGTCGGTTCTGCTTCGGAGCCCACCTCGGTGGAGCGGCCGGTGCGTCGGTAGTACAGGAACACGGCCGCGCCGACGATCAGCCAGATGATGCCGCCGACCTTCGCCTCGACCGCGGCGTTGAGCAGGACGTACCCGATGATCAGGAACCCGACCAGCGGCACGACCAGGTGCAGCAGCCAGTTGCGCGACTTGCCCTTCACGACGTGGTGCACGAAGACGGACACGTGCAGGAGCATGAAGCCGAACAGGGCGCCGAAGTTCACGAGCGACGAGATCGTGTCGATCTGCCCGACGAAGAACAGCACCAGGATCGCGGAGAGCACCGAGACGACGATGATCGCGTTCTGCGGCACCTGGCGCCCGTTGAGCTTGTGCAGGAACGCGGGCAGCTGACGGTCGCGGCTCATCGAGAAGAGCAGGCGGCTCGTCGCGGCCTGTGCGGCCATGGCGTTCGCGATGCCGACGGCGAGCACGTTGACGGCGAAGAACGCGGTCGCCCACCCGCTCGACGAAGCCTGCTCGACGATGGTGAAGAAGGCGTTGCCGGCCTCGCTGTCCGAGAACGAGTCCCGCCCCGCGGCCAGGGCGGATGCGAGCCAGGTCTGCAGGATGAACAGGAACGCCACGATCACGAGCGCCAGGATCATCGCCGTGCCGGCTCCGCCACGACGGCCGGTGGACTCCTCGGACAGCGTCGAGATGCCGTCGAAGCCCAGGAAGCTCAGCACCGCGATCGACAGGGCCGAGGCGATGAGCGGCGCCGACACCTTGGCCGGGTCCCAGATCTGCTCGGTGCCGAAGGACGCGTCGGGGATCGTGCCACCGGTCAGCGCGACGATGGCGATGACGACGAAGATCGCGACGAAGACGAGCTCGATGAGCAGGAAGATGCGGTTCGCGAGCTTGAGCGAGGACACCCCGGCCAGGTTGATGACGGTGTTGATCGCGACGAACACGAGTGCCCACAGCCAGCGGGGCGTGCCCGGGAAGATGCCGACCATGCTCTCCGCGGCGAACACGTAGAGCAGCGTCGGGACGAGCAGGTAGTCGAGCAGGATCGCCCAGCCGGCGAAGAACCCGGCGGTGGGGTGGATGCCGCGGCCGACGTAGGAGAACACGCTGCCGGCGAGGGGGATCGACTTCGCCATCTGCGCGTAGGCCAGGGCGGTGAAGATCATCGCGACGAGGCCGACGAGGTACACCAGCGGCACCATGCCGCTGGAGGCGTTGTAGACGGTCCCGAAGATCGCCCAGGGGGCGATCGGGACCATGAAGACCAGGCCGTAGATGAGCAGGTCGGTGGTGGAGACGGAGCGCTTGAGCTCCTGCTTGTAGCCGTAGGCCTCGAGCTGCTGCTGTGCGGAGAGCTCGCTGTGCTGCTGCGACATGTCGGGTTCCGTTTCGGGTGGAGGGACGGGTGCGGCGGTGGGGGCTGTCTCTTATACACATCT